>JAOBWQ010000283.1 GCA_025463425.1 Ilumatobacteraceae bacterium
TGAGTACGGCGGATCCCTCGTCAACCGCGCAAGGGTGCTGGTCGAGATCGTCGCCGCAGTGCGCAAGGTGATCGGCAGCCGGCTCGCACTCGGCGTGCGCATCTGCGGCGACGAGCTGATCGAGGGCGGCACGACGATCGACGAGGCCGTCGAGATCGCCAAGCTCGTCGAGGCCACCGGGCAGGTCGACTACATCAACACCTCGATCGGTGTTGCGACGGCCAGCCTGTTCATGATCGAGGCGAGCATGCACATCCCACCGGGCTATGCGATGTTCATCCCGAGCGCGATCCGCAAGGCCGTCGATCTGCCCGTCGTGGGCGTCGGTCGGTTCAAGGACCCGCTGCAGGCCGAGCGCGCCCTGGCCGAGGGGCACTGCGATCTCGTCGGCGTGGTGCGCGGCCAGATCGCCGATGCCGAGTTCGCCGCGAAGGCCCGCGCCGGCGCAACCGACGAGACCCGGTTGTGCCTCAGCTGCAACCAGGAGTGCGTCGGCCGGATGGGCCTCAACCGTTGGCTGGGCTGCATCGAGAACCCGCGCACCGGTCGCGAGGCCGAGTACGCCGCACGCCCGGCGAACATCGTCCGCAAACCCAAGTCGGTCATGGTCGTCGGTGCCGGGCCTGCCGGGCTCCAGGCCGCGATCTCCGCCGCGCGGGCTGGGCACAGCGTGCACGTGTACGAGAAGCACGACGCTGCCGGTGGTCAGGTCCGCCTCGCAGCCAGCGTGCCGAACCGGGCCGAGCTCGGCGACATGATCCGCAACCAGCTCACCGAGTGCCGTCGGCTCGGCGTCGAGATCACCTACGGCGTCGGCGTCTGGCCGGGGTTCGTCGACGAGCACCGACCCGATCACGTCATCGTCGCGACCGGTGCCGAGCCGAACCGTCCGTGGTGGGTGCCAGGCGACGCGGTCAACGTCTGCGACGTGCGTGACGTGCTCGACGGCACGGCCGAGCCGCACGGTGACGTCGTCGTGATCGACGAGATCGGCTTCCACCACGCGACGTCGGTGGGCGAGCTGTTGGCCGACCGTGGGTGCACCGTCGAGATCATCACCAACGGGATGGTCGTCGGCCAGGATCTCGGCATCACCCTCGACATGGAGAACTGGTGGATCCGGGCGGGCTCGAAGGGCATCGTCCAGACGACCGACCTGGTGCCGATGGGCATGGAGGGCACGACCCTGAACCTGCTCCACCACCCGACCGGCACGAACGTCACCCGCACGCCGGACTGGCTCGTGCTGGCCGTACCGCCGAATCCTGTGGAGTGGCTCTACAACGACTTGAAGGCCGCGGGCGTCAGCGTGCAGCGGATCGGCGACTGCCTCGCGCCGCGGCGAGCCCACGCCGCGATCGTCGACGGCGAACGTGCCGGCGCAGCGGTCTAGACCGGGACCTGCCACCCCGCTGGATCGCCGCCGAAGTCAGCCAGCGCCGGAGCACCGACGGCCTGGGCGATGGCCTCGGCGAGCCAGAGGTCGTACATCCATCCCTGCGGGAACCGGCTCCCGACGGGCCTGCGGGTCACGATGCCGTCGGGACCGCCCCGGCACTCGACGTCGTTCCAGACCCGGTTCTGGCCGAGTCGGGCGACCAGGGCGCCGACGACCGGCGGGCCGCTGGCGGCCACGAGCCGGCCGTCGTCGGGGGTGATCGCCAACGGCGGGGCCATCGCACCGACCCACACGACCATCACCGTGCCGCGCCCGGCGCGCGTCTGGCGGATCTGCACCCAGCGGCCGTGACGCCGGCCGTGGTAGGTGCTCGTCGGGTCGCCCTTGTAGCCGACGCGGATGCCGTCGAGGCCGAGCGCCACCATCGCGCCGGTGCCCGGTGGCGGGTCCGGCAACGCGATTGCGTCCCAGAGGACCTTCCACGTCACCGCACCTGCGTCGGGCAGCTCCAGCGATCGACCGCGCCACTCGTGACCATCCGTTGGCTGTCGACCGAAGAGGCTCACTCACACAGTATGGAGGACGGCCACCTCGGGGTCGGCAGCGCCGCTGAGCACCTCGTCATGTGTTGCGGCGTGCGCCCCGGCGACGGCCGGCAGGAACCGGTACGCGAGGAGCGCGCCGACCACCGTGACGCCTGCCGCCACCCATGACGCGACCCGGAAGCCGTCCATGAAGGCGTTGTCGACGGCCTGCTTCACCGCCGCTCCGGCGGCAGGTCCTGCCGTCTCGCCCGTCCTGGCCACCACCACCATTGCGGCCCCGACACTGTCCTTCGCCGCAGCGAGCGCCGATGCCGGCAGCCCCAGACCGCGGACGCCGTCGGCCAGCGACGAGGAGTAGACGGACGAGAACAGACTGCCCACGATCGCCACGCCCAGCGTGCCACCGAGCTCGCGGGTCGTGTCGTTGACCGCCGAGCCGACGCCCGCCTTCTCCGGCGAGAGCGAACCCATGATTGCCTCGGTGGCCGGCGCGTTGACCAGGCCGAGGCCGCCACCCAGGAACAGCATCACCAACACCACGAACAGGTACGAGGAATCGGCACCGAGCGCGCCGGCACCGAACAGGCCGATGGCCATCATCGTCAACCCCAGCGACACGATCCGCTTGGTGCCGAACCTGGCGGCGAGCTTGGCCGATGACGGAGCCGCGATGCCGGTGAAGACCGCGAACGGCACGGTGTGCACACCGGCCGAGAGCGTGCCGTAGCCACGCACGAACTGGAAGTACTGGGTGACCATGAAGATGAACCCGAACAGGGCGAAGAAGGCGATCGTGACCGAAGCGCTGCCGGCGCTGAAGCGAGCGTTGCTGAACACGCTGACGTCGAGCATCGGGTGGCTGCTGCGCCGCTCGACGCGGATGAAGGCGACCAGCAGAGCGATCGACACGGCGAACGCGGTGAGGCTCGTGATCGACAGCCAACCGTTCGTCGGGCCCTCGATGACGGCCCAGACGAGCAGCGAGACGCCGACGACGGAGAGGAGCATGCCGATCGGATCGAAGCGCTGGATCGTCGTGTCCCGGGACGTGGGGACGAATCGAGCGATCAGCACGATCGCGATCAGGACGATCGGCACGTTGACCAACAGCACCGAACCCCAGAAGAAGTGCTCGAGGAGGAAGCCGCCGCTCACCGGACCGAGGGCGACCGACAGGCCGCTGGTCGCTGCCCAGAGGGCGATCGCCTTGGGACGCTCGCGCGGATCGCGGAACACGTTGACGAGGATCGCCAGAGTGGCCGGGAAGATGAGTGCAGCGCCGATGCCCATCGCGCCGCGTGCGGCGATCAGTTGACCGGGCGACGTCGCCAGTGCCCCGAGACCGGAGAAGAGTCCGAACAGCGCCATCCCGGCGATCAGGAAGCCCTTGCGTCCGAAGCGATCGCCGAGGCTGCCGGCCGCGAGCAGCAGCCCGGCGAAGACGAGCGTGTAGGCGTCCACGACCCACTGCAGCTGACTGGTCGTGGCACCGAGCTCGCGCACCAGCGTGGGCAGCGCGACGTTGACGATCGTGCCGTCGATGACGATCACGAACACCGACAGGCACAGGACCCCGAGGATCAGCCAGCGTCGAGCCTGGATCTGGTCGTCATCGAGGTCGCCCGGTCGGACTGCGTTGCTGATGTTCATGTCATGCCCCTTCACTCGTGCACGCCGCGCTCACGTGGAACGTGGTGATAACAGTGTTATCGTCGGGATGTGATCTGTCCAGGTGACATCCGCCACGGCCGCTCGCAGCAGTCGCGCGGCAGAGCGATACGGTCAGGGCCGATGTCTCAGCGAACCATGGACGATGCCTCGTCCTCGATCCTGGCGGCGGCACGGGAGATCCTCGCCACCGAGGGCCAGGCCGCGCTCACGGTGCGGCGGATCGCGGCCGGCGCCGGGGGCAGCACGATGAACGTGTATTCGCGCTTCGGCGGCAAGGACGGCGTCATCGACGCGCTGTTGATCGAGGGCTTCGAGCAGCTGACCGCGGCGATGCGGGCCGTGCGCACGACGAAGAGTCCCGTGGCCGATCTCCTGCGGTGTGGCGTCGCCTACCGCAGCTTCGCGCTCAGCCACCAGGCTCACTACGAGTTGATGTTCGATCGGGTCGTGCCCGGCTACGTGATGTCCGAACGAGCCCACACCACCGCCGTCGCCGCGTTGGGCACGATGGCCGACCGGGTCCAGATCGCAATGGACGCCGGGACGATCCGCCGCGGTGACACGCTGGCGACAGCGACAGTGCTCTGGGCCGCGTGCCACGGCCCGGTCAGCCTGGAGATGAAGGGCGTCGGCCCGCCGAGCACCGACTGGGCCGAGGTCAACCGCCAACTCATGGCCGCGGCCGTCGCCGGGCTCAGCACCGGCCCCAGCCGCTGACGGCTGATCGTCCGTCGTCGGCTGTCGTCTGATCGTCTGTCAGGCGGTGTCGGCGTGTGGCTCGTGGTCCTCGGCGTGCCGCTTCCAGGGCAGATCGGAGAGGTACATCGCTGCGGCCGGATGCGGATCCATCGGCCGCTCCATGCCGGCCGGCGGCGTCGGCGCGATGCGCGCATCCCCGCGTGCCTGGCAGGTGGCGCACCAGTAGAGCAGACGGTTCATCGCACCGAAGCGCTTGACCTGAATCGTGTCGCTGCACCGAGGGCACGGCTGACCATTGCGCCCGTACACCGCCATGCCGCTGCCGGCACCGACCGCGGTCGACTGCCGGCCGTCGTTGAGGTGGGCGCGCAGCAGGCGCGCCGCGGATTCGACCATCGCCCGCGCATCGGTGACGTCGATCGCGCCGACGAGCGCGTATGGGCTGAGCTGGACATCCCACAGCACCTCGCTGCGAAAGACGTTGCCGATGCCGTTGGCGACCTGTTGGTCGAGGAGCACCTCGGCCACAGGCGCAGCCGGATCTCGATAGTCGAGGATCGCGACGACGCACTCGTCGAGGTTGGCATCGCGCCGGCACAGGTCTGGCCCGGTCCGGCCGAAACCGGGATGGCGGTGGCGATCGAACTGACGGAAGGTCTCCACGATCGGGGCGCTGAAGCAGACGGCCACCCAGTCCTCGACCTCCAGCGAGACCCGCATCTGGTCGTCGCTCTTGCGCCAGCGCTCGTCGTGCCGGTAGAGGTGCCATGCGCCGCTCAGGCGGAGGTACGTGTGCAGGGTGATGCCGTCGTCCCACACGAACTCGAGGTGCTTGCCGTGACTGGTGACCGTCTCGATCGTGCGGCCGATCGCGGGGATCGGCCCTACCAGCCGTGACGCACGAAAGCTGCGCATCGGCTTCCCCACGAGAGCCGTCCGCAGCGCTGTCGCAGTTCGGTGGAGCGAATCCCCCTCTGACACGCCACGCACTGTAGTTGCACCGCAGAAGGCGATTGCGGTATACCCGGCGCCGCGCCGCAGGTCACCGGTAGGGTGACCGCGTGGCGGACCGAGACGACGACCTCGATGAAGTGATCGACGACGAGTCCCACGAGCCCGACGAAGCAATCAGCGATGAGCTCGATGACGAGTTCGAGGAGATCGAGTCCGATCCGATCGACATCGACGACCCCAAGCCGCTGGCGGCCGCCCGCCGCCGGAAAGGCCTCGGGGGGATGATCGCTGCCGGGATGTTCGGCCTCGACCAAGCGCTGACCGGCAAGCAGAAGCCCGACCAGGCCGAGATCCAGGAGTCCTCCAGCGAGCCGGTCGACGTCGACAAGGACGGCATCAAGGTCGTCATCGACGACGGCACCACCGTTCAGACCCCGGCACTGGAGCGTCGACCACCGCTCGGTCTCAACAAGAAGTCGAAGCGGCGCTGAGCGCCGTGATCGCTCGGTAGCGACTCAGGGAAGCTCGCCGACGTGGGCGAGCGCGAAGCGGATCAGCCGGTCGTGGCCTCCGGTCATCTGCAACCGGACAGCGTCGCTGACGACCTCCTCCGGCGTGAACCACGCGAGGTCCAGTGCCTCCTGGGTCGGCGTGCAGTCGCCCTCGACGGGCACGACGTAGGCGAGGCTGACGGCGTGGTGACGCGGATCGTGGAAACCGCTCTGGTCCGGGTCGGGGAAGTACTCGATCACGGTGAACGGTGCCGGATTGGTGGGGACCTTCGGGAGTGCGACCGGGCCCAGGTCCTTCTCGAGGTGTCGGATCAACGCATCGCGGATGCGCTCACCGAACAGCACTCGTCCGCTGACCGCCATTCGGCTGATCGATCCGTCGGCGGCGACCCGGAGCAGCAGTCCGACGTGGGTGACCCGACCGAGCGAGTTGACCCGCACAGGCACCGCGTCGACGTACACGAGCGGCACGTTGGCACGGACGTTGTCCAGCTGATCGGGGCTCAGCCAACCGGTCTTGGTATCGAGTTGATCGCTCACACCGCTCATGATCCCAGACGCGACCGGTGCAGCGCCTGTTTCCCGAATACCTTGTGACCATGCGTTGGTCGAACGTCACATGCTCTCGACTGGCAGTCGCATCCGTCGCGGCGTTCACGTTCGCCTCATGTTCGAGCGACGAGGCGAGTGACACGACGACCAGCACCGTCGCCCCATCGACGTCGAGCACGACCCCCACCTCGGCCACCGCTCCGACCGCCGAAACGACCGGTGGGACACAGCCGAAGCCGGCGATGATTCCTGAGACCTTCCCCGAACCGACGCTGGTTGGTGGCGCACCGGCACCGACCGCAGACCCGAGCGCACCTCCGCAGGTCGGTCCGATCGACCCGGGCATGACGATGTCGAGCGACTCGGTGGTGACGTCGATCTTCATCCCCGACGCCACCACGGCGACGACGACGTTCAAGCCGTAGGCGGGCTCGCCGCAGCCGTCCTGCAGCAGCGTGAGGCTCAGGACCGGAGGCGCCGGTTGCCGGGATCGTAGAACGGCGTGTCGCTGACCACCGCGGGCACGAGCCGCCCGGCGCAGTCGACGACGAACGACTCGCCCGCCGGCACGTCGCCGCCGATGTACCCGAGCCCGCACGCCCCGCCGATCGTGTGCCCATAGGCCCCCGACGTGATTCGGCCGACGATGGTGCCATCGAGCAGGATCGACTCGCCGTGGAGCAGCAAGGGCTCCGGGTCGGTGAGGCAGACGAAGACCTGGCGTCGATCCAGGGGCCGCTCACGCGCTGCCGCGAGCGCGTCGCGTCCGGTGAAACCGCCCGGCTTGTCCAGCGCGACGGTGAAGCCCAGTGCCGCCTGATCCGGGTTGTCCGTCGGACCGATGTCGTGGCCGACGTGCCGGTAGCCCTTCTCGCATCGCAGCGAGTCGAGCGCGTGGTACCCGGCGTGGTGAAGCCCGATGCCGAGCTCCTGCGCTGCAGCGACGACCGTGTCGTAGAGATCGACGGCAAGGTCGGCCGATGGGTACAGCTCGTACCCGAGCTCGCCAACGAAGCTGACCCGCAGGCAGCGCGAGAACGTGTTGCCGATCTCGAGCTCGCGCGTCCGGCCCCACGGCAGCGCATCCGCCGAAAGATCGTCGCGGCAGATCGTCTGCAACAACTCACGGCTGCGCGGGCCCATCACCCCGATCGTGGCGAGTCCGGCCGAGGTGTCGAACACGCTGGCCGACGTGCCGGCTGCGGCGCGGCGCAGGATCGCGAACGTCTTGGTGTGCAGACCGGTCGGGGTCACGACGAGGAAACGGTCCTCGGCGAGCCGCGCGATCGTGCCGTCGAGCTCGATGCCACCGGCCGAGTTGAGGAACAGCGTGTACACGACTCGCCCGACCGCCACGTCGAGGTTCTGCGTGGCGACACGTTGGATCACGTGCAGCGCGTCGCGCCCGACGACCTCGGCCTTGGTGAACGTCGAGAGATCGAACAACGCGACCTCTTCGCGCGCGGCCCGATGCTCGGCGGCCGCGTGTTCGAACCAGTTCTGACGGCCGTAGCTGTACTCGTACTCGGGCTTGGCGCCAGGCGGCGCGTACCAGTTGGCGCGTTCGTAGCCGACCAGCTCGCCGAAGCACGCGCCGGCGGCCAGGAGACGATCGTGCAGCGGTGTGCGTCGCAGGTTCCTTGCCGTGCGCGGCTGGAGGTGCGGCCAGTGCATCGCATACAACCGGCCGAGGCCCTCGACGGTTCGAGCGTGGAGGTAGCGGCGGTTCGACTGCTGACGGTGGAAGCGTTGCACGTCGACGTCGGACACATCGACGGTGGGACTGCCCTCGACGATCCATTCGGCAACGGCGCGCCCGGCGCCGGGCGCGTAGATGATGCCCTGGCTGTTGAAGCCGGCGGCGACGAACAATCCATCGACCTCGGCGGTCTCGCCGATGCAGAAGTTCGCGTCCGGGGTGAAGCTCTCCGGTGCGTTGAGGAACCGCGCCCACTCGACCCCGCGCAGAGCAGGGATGCGTTCCTCGGCGAGCGCCCTGACCGGACCGAAGTGCGGCCAGTCCGGCTCCAGCTCGCCGAACGCGAACCCGGCCGGGAGACTGGTCGGATCGATCGGATGTCCGTCCGGTTCGAACGCGCCGACGAGCAACCGACCGTCGAAGTGCCGCGCATAGAACGATGCATCGAGGTCGCGGAGCACCGGGAGATCCGGCTCAGCGCCTGCGATCGGTACGGTCTGGACGTGGACGTGCGCGGCGGGCCACAACGGCACGCTGGCGCCGCATGCCGCGGCAAGATCGCGAGTCCAGAGGCCACCGGCCAGCACGACGCGCTCGCATTCGACGACCCCACGATCGGTCTGCACCCCGACCACTCGGCCGCCGTCATCGGTGCGGATGCCGCTCACGGTCACGCCCTCACGGAACACTGCGCCGGCTCGATGCGCGCCCGTGGCGAATGCCAGCGCGGCGAGGCCCGGGTTGACGTGGCCGTCGTCGGGTTGGTGGAGCGCGCCGACGAGACCCTCGGCAGTGGCGAGTGGGAACAGCTCCGCCACTCGCTGGGCCACGACGACCTCGTTGGGGATGTCGTGATGGCGACAGACACCGGCGAAGTAGCGCAGCTCGTCGAGCCGACCTGGCGTGCGCGCGAGCGTGAGTGATCCGCACTGGACGAGGTTGACGTCGACGCCCGTCTCCGCGCCGAGCGAGGCGTACCGGCTGACACCGTACGCAGCGAGTTCGGTGAAGACGTGCGACGAACGGCCACGTACCACGAGCCCAGCGGCGTGCCAGCTGGTGCCCGATGCGACGCTCGACCGTTCGAGCACCAACACCTCCTGGCCCAGCGCAGCCAAGTGGTAGGCGACGCTCGAGCCGATGATGCCTGCGCCGATCACCACGATCCGCGCCCGGATCGGCAGGTCGGCGGAAGCTGCAAGCGGGTCGAAGCTCGTCGCGGTGAGATCACGTTCGAGCAATCGTTCGGCCATGTCCGGAGCGTAGTGAGAGGCGCTTGCGCCGGATGCGTCTACCCTCATGGCGTGCAGCCGACCTGGGTCACCGAGGCCACCGTCCTGGTCGTGGCCGGCAAGGGTGGCGTCGGTTCGACAACGGTGGGCGCCGCAGTCGCACTGCTCGCCGCGCGCGGAGGCGCCGACGTCCTGTTGATCTCGGTCGACGGCCGAGAGGGCGTCGGCTCGCTCCTCGGCGGCGCCCCTCTCGACAGCGAGGATCGAGTCCTGCGCAAGATCGGCAAGGGCCGAGTGCGCGGGCGGACGATCCCTCCGCGGCAGGCGTTCGCCGACTACCTCGAGCTGAAGGGCATCAGTGGCGTGCTCCGCAAGGCCGCGTCCGCAGCGCAGCTCGACTCGATCGCGGCCGCCACGCCGGGGCTCGAGCACCTCCTGGTGCTCGGCAAGATCAAGGAGCTGGAGCGTGAGCACGCGGCAGATCTGATCGTGGTCGATGCACCGCCGGCCGGCCATGCAGCAGCCTTCCTGCACTCGGCCGCAGCCCTGCAGAAGGTGGTTGCCAACGGACCGGTCCGCGCCCAGGCCGACGAGGTCGCGGCGATGCTGGCCGACCGCACCCGGTGCCAGGGCCTGCTCGTGACGCTGCCCGAGGAGACGCCCGTCAACGAGACGATCGAGCTCGCCTACGACCTCGAGGAGGATCTCGGGCTGGATCTCGCGCCGCTGATCGTCAACGGTTGCTGGCCGGATCGTCCTGGCATGACCCTCTCGGTGACCGCCGCGGCCAAGGCCCAGAGCATCAAGCTCTCGTCAGTGAACCGAGCCGCGCTGGAGGTGTCGGCCGAGTTCGGACGGATGCGTCTCGAAGGTCAGCGCCGCCAGCTCGCCCGCCTCGACGAGCTGTTGGCACTGCCCCGGCTGCTGCTGCCGCGGCTGCCGACGGCCCACCTCGGCACAGTCGAGTTGGACCTGTTGGCCGATGCGCTCAGCGCGACGGTCGAGGGCCGAGCATGAGCGGCGAAGACGAGACCGCGCAGCTGGCTTCGATCCTGCAGACCACGAGCTTGCTCGTGACCTGCGGACCCGGCGGAGTCGGCAAGACGACATGTGCCGCCGCGCTCGGCATCGCCGCCGCCCGCCGCGGCCGCCGGGTCGTCGTGGTCACCGTCGATCCAGCGCGCCGACTCGCGGACGCGCTCGGCATCGACGTGGACGCGAAGATGTACGAGCCACACGAGGTCGCTGGCGTGGGAGCCGCGGGCGGACGGCTGGAAGCGCTGATGCTCGACGCCGAGACCACGTTCGACCGGATGATCGTGGAGCGCGCGGGCGACGAAGCCAAGGCCGCCAAGATCCTGGCCAACCCGGTCTACCGCAGCATCGCCGGATCCTTGGCCGGGGCGCAGGACTACATGGCCATCGAACGCCTGCACCAGCTCCACAGCAGCGGCCTCTACGACCTCGTCATCATCGACACGCCACCGTCGCGCGATGCGATCGACCTGTTGGAGGCACCCGAACGGCTGATGCGCTTCCTCGGCCATCCGATCTACCGCGCCCTGACCATGCCCTCCCGCTCGTTCGCCAAGGTGGCCAACGCGGGTACGTCGGCGTTCCTCTGGATCGTTCGCCGCCTCGCCGGCCCACGTCTGGTCGAGGACACGATCGAGTTCTTCCGATCGCTGTCCGGAATGGAGCAGGGGCTGCGCCTTCGCGCCGGTGAGGTTGCCGATCTGCTGCGCGCCGACGCGACGTCGTTCGTCCTCGTGTCCAGCCCGCGCTCGGAGGCGATCGACGAATCGACCCACCTCGCCAATGCGATCATCGACGGTGGCTTCGGCCTCGATGCGGTCGTGATCAACCTCGTCCATCCGCTCCCGCCGGAGCTCGACGATTCGCTCGATGCCGACGCGCTCGGTGACGGCCCCCTCGCCGAGCACGTCGCCTACCACCGCGAGCTGCTCGCCCTCGCCACCTCGGAGCGCGACGAGATGGCCGCCCTCACCGATGTCGTCAGCGGCGTGCACATCACCGAGGTCC
>JAOBWQ010000392.1 GCA_025463425.1 Ilumatobacteraceae bacterium
GGACCTGACCCTCACGGACTCCAACGGTGATCCGGCGGACCTCACCGACGCCACCGGTGCGAGCTACGACAAGGCCGGTTTCGTCGGCACCGAGATCAGCACCTTCACCGTGGACAAGCCGGGCAAGTACATGCTGTCGGTGCAGAGCGACGACTCCGACTTCGCGATCGCCGTCGGCCGCAACCCGAAGGACGACTTCGACTCGGCGCAACAGCTGGCCATCATCGTCGGAGCCGTCGGTCTGGTGCTCGGACTCGTGCTGATCCTGCTCGGGCTGAAGCGCAAGCCTGCGGCCGCGACTCCCGGTGGGTTTCAGCCCGGCGGCTTCGGCCAGCCGGGTGCGTTCCCGCCCGCCGGCGGATATCCGCCCGCAGGTGGCTACAACCCAGCGGGGTTCCCGCCCGTCGGCCCGACATCGCCTCCAGGGTTCGCACCTGGACCGCCCGCAGCGCCGGGCTACACCGAGCCGACGCAGCCTTACGCACCGCAGCCCGCACCACCACAGGCGCCCGACAACCCGTGGGGCGCACCGCAGACCTGACCCGTTCGACCGTCAGTTGATCGCCGCTGTTTCGCAGCGGCGATCAACATCGACGGATCACGACATCAGGATCAGAGCCGCCGCATCACCGTGACGACGCGGCCGAAGATCTCGACCTCGTCGGCGGGGAACACCATCGGCGACAGGCGCGGGTTGGACGGCACGAGCGTGATCACCGGACCCTTGCGCTGGTAGGTCTTCACCGTTGCTTCCTCACCGGCGATGCCGGCGATGACGATGTCTCCGTTGTTCGCGGTCGGCTGCTGGCGTGCGACCACGAAGTCGCCGTCGAGGATGCCGGCATCGATCATCGAGTCACCGCGCACGCGGAGCATGAACAGATCGCCCTCGCCGGTGAAGTCGACCGGCATCGGGAGCAGCTCTTCGACGTTCTCGTGGGCCAGCACGTCGGTGCCGGCGGCGACATCGCCGACCAACGGGATGTGGCGGACCGGACGACGCTCCATCGCCATGCCCGAGTTGGGGTCGAAGCGGACTTCGATCGCACGCGGCTTGGTGGGATCGCGACGCAGGTAGCCCAGACGTTCCAGGGTTGCGAGGTGACTGTGCACGGTGGAGGGCGAGGTGAGGCCGACGGCTTCACCGATCTCGCGCACCGACGGTGGATAGCCGTGCTCACGCATGTTCGCCTCGATCACGTCGAGGATCTGGCGTTGCCGGGTGGTGAGCACTACGTCGTTCATGCGCGTCAGCGTACGGATGTTCGATGTCGAAGTCAACGACCGAGCAAACACCCGTTCCGCCAACATTTGTTCGATCGGGGCGTTGACATCGAACGACTGTTCGTGCAGACTGCGTACATCCGTTCGACGAACACGCGATCGTCCGGAGTGCTGTTGCGCCCGCCTCCAGCCGCCGAGCACCTGAAAGGGGAAGCCTGATGACCTCCACTCTGTTCCCCTCCTCGTCCTTCCGTTCCACGTCCTTCCGTTCCACGCCCCTTCATTCCACCGAGGTCGTGCTCCACCCGCTCGCACTGCGTCCGCTCGCACTTCGACCGATCAGCGTTCGGATGGTCAACGTCCGTCCCCACCATTCGGTCTACGTCCGCCGCCGGTTGGTCGTCGGGCTCGTCATCGTCGGGATGCTGGCCGTGATCGGTCTCGCATCTCGCTCCGTCCTCGCGGACCGTGGGGGTGTACCTGCCTCCACACCCACGGTCCGCCTGGCAACACCGCTGCCCGCCTCACTCATCCCGGCCTCGTTGATCGCCGCGGCCGCGCCACGCGCCGTCGCCGCAACAGATCCGGCGGCCGGCGCTGCGACCGCTCCACCTGCATTGGCTTCACCGGCACTGCAGGTGGGCACTCCGCCGCCGGCCGCCGCTGGGAGCACCCTGTACCTCGTCCAGCCGGGCGACACGCTGTGGAGCCTGGCTCAGTTGTTCCACGGCACCCAGAGCGTCAGCAGCTACGTCGACTCGATGGTCGATCGCAACGGGGGAGCAGCGTTGCAAGTCGGGCAAGTCCTCACACTGCCGTAACGAGATGATTGCATTGCGTCTATCCTGAGCGGATGCATTGCCCGTCCTGTCGAGCCGATGACACCAAGGTCATCGACTCGCGTGAGGCCGACGACGGTGCCGCGATCCGGCGTCGGCGGCTGTGCCCGCAGTGCAGCCAGCGCTTCACCACCTACGAGCGCCTCGAGGAGCTCCCGCTCACGGTCGTCAAGACCCACGGCGGTCGCGAGCCCTTCGATCGCGCCAAGGTCCTGGTCGGGTTGCGCGCAGCGTGCAAGGGACGGCCGGTCACGGCCGAGCAGCTCGTTGCACTGTCCGAGTCCGTCGAGGACGAAGCGCGCATGCACGGCACTGAGGTCACCAGTGCTCAGATCGGCGTGGTGGTGCTCGACCGTCTGCGCGAGCTCGATGCGGTTGCCTACCTGCGCTTCGCGAGCGTCTACAAGAACTTCCACGAGGCCGGCGACTTCGTCGAAGAGCTCCAGCTGCTGCAGAAGTCCCAGGCCGAGCCCGTTTGACCGGCCCTCGGCCGCGTCAGTCCTGGCGACGGCGGATGTAGCGACTGAACAGGAACCCACTGTCCTCGCAGAGCTGCACGAGGTCGAACCGCCGGCTGGTCGCAGGCGAGCCCTTGGTGATCCGCGCCCCGTCGCCACCCACCACTTGGGGCGACGTCGTGATGTTCATCTCGTCGACGAGATCGGCCGATGCCAGCGCTCCGTTGAGGCTCGGGCCACCCTCGGCCTGCACCACGTCCGGCGCGCCCGGGAGTTGCAGCAGAGCGGCGGCGAGGTCGATCTCGCCGATCCCGGCGCGCACGGACTCGATCGGGGTGGCGGGCGCGTCCTCGGGAAGGATCAGGAAGCCCGCCCCGCCGGCGAACAGCTCGGAGGTGTGATCGACGTTGCCGGAGTGGCTCACCACGCCGATCCGCTGGCCGTGCTTCTTCGGTGGGCCGTAGCCCTCGGCACGCACCGTCCCGGCGCCGACGATGATCACATCGGCGAGCCGGCGCAGCGTCAACATCATCTCCCGGTCGACGTCGCTGGAGAGCCCGGCGGAGGCGCCATCGAGCGCTGTTGATCCGTCGATGCTGGCCACCATGCAGACGGCCACCCACGGCCGACCGCTCGGCAATCGGACCCGGCTGTGCCGGCACGCGTCGGCCACCGTGATCTCACCGGCGGGCGGAGGGAGGAGTCGCTGCATGGCGCGATACTTCCAGGATGAGCGAAACCACGTCGAGCACATCCACGGAACCCGATGTCCGCACGGTGTTCCGCACCTGTCCGCTGTGCGAGGCCGGATGCGGCCTGGAGATCACGCTGAAGGGCGACCGGGTGACGCGGATCCGTGGTGACCGAGACGACGTGTTCAGTCACGGCTTCATCTGCCCCAAGGGATCCACGCTGCGCCAGCTCCACGAGGATCCGGACCGGCTGCGCAAGCCGCTCGTCAAGCGTGGCGGTGTGCACGTCGAGGTCGAGTGGGACGAGGCATGGCAGGTCGTGCGCGACGGCATCGCCGGGATCATCGATCGCCACGGTCGCGAGTCGATCGCCGTGTACCAGGGCAATCCGTCCGCGCACAGCCTCTCGGCGATGACGTTCGGCCGCACCCTCAGCCAGGCGGTCGGCACGCGCCAGCACTACAGCGCCTCCACCGTCGACCAGATGCCCCGCCAGGTGGCCGCCGCGTACGTGTTCGGAACGGCCGTCAGCGTGCCGGTGCCCGACCTCGACCGCACCGACTACCTGATGATCCTCGGCGGCAACCCGTACGCCTCGAACGGCAGCCTCTGCACGGCGCCCGACTTCCCGGGGCGGATCGAAGCGATGCGCGCCCGCGGCGGCAAGCTCGTCGTCGTCGATCCGCGCCGCAGCCGCACTGCGGAGGAGGCCGACGAGTGGCTGCCGATCCGGCCCGGCGCCGACGCGCTCTTCCTGATGGCACTGGTCAACGTCCTGTTCGCCGACGGCCTCGCCGACCCGGGCGAGCGCGTCGCCGCGCTGCTCGACGGTGTGGAGGAGCTGCGCGAGCTGTCGGTCGAGTTCACGCCGGCGGCTGTGGCGCCCGCCGTGGGCATCGACGCGGCGACGATCCGGCGTATGGCCCACGAGCTCGCCGAGGCCCCGACCGCCACGGTCTACGGCAGGATCGGCACGACGACGACGGAGTTCGGCACCACCGCGTCGTGGTTGGTCGATGCCGTGAACATCCTCACCGGCAACCTGGACCGCATCGGCGGGGCGATGTTCGCGATGCCGGTCGCCGGTGGTGCCAGCACTCGGGGTCCATCCGGGACGGGCAAGGAGTTCCGCATCGGTCGCGGCCACTCCCGGGTCAGCCATCGCCCGGAGGTGATGGGGGAGTACCCGGCTGCTGCGCTGGCCGAGGAGATCCTCGTCGCCGACGCCGGGGGTGAGGGCGCGGGCCGCGTGCGCGCCCTGGTCACCGTGGCCGGCAACCCGGTGCTGTCGACCCCGAACTCCGGGCAGCTCGACATCGCGCTCGCCGACCTCGAGTTCATGGTCAGCGTCGACATCTACCTGAACGAGACCACCCGCCACGCCAGCGTGATCCTCCCGCCGCCGTCGCAGCTGCAGCGCAGTCACTACGACCTCCTGCTGCTGCAGTTCGCAGTGCGCAACGTGGCCAACTACAGCCCCGCTCCGTTGCCGCTCGATCCGGGCCAACCCGATGAATGGGAGATCCTCGCCAAGCTCGCGCTGCTGTTCCACGGTGCCGAGGCCGACGCAGACCCGTCGACCGCTGACGAGATGGCGATCGGCTCGCTGGTCCACCACGCCGTGTCCGACCCGAGCTCGCCCGTCCACGGTCGCGACCCGGACGAGCTGCTGGCCACGCTGTCGGCGAACGGTCGTCACGGTCCGGAACGGATGCTCGACCTGATGCTGCGCACCGGGCCGTTCGGAGACGGGTTCGGCGCAGTGCCCGGCGGTGCGTCGTTGGACCTGTTGCTCGAACACCCGCACGGCATGGACTTCGGTGCGCTCGAGCCGCGGCTCCCGGAGATCCTGCGCACGCCGAGCGGCCGGATCGAGCTGGCCCACCCGGTGCTGGCAGCGGATGTGCCGCGGCTGGCCGAAGCGATGGACCGACTGGCAGGCCAGACGATGGTCCTCGTCGGGCGGAGGCACCTGCGCTCGAACAATTCGTGGATGCACAACATCGAGGTGCTCGTGAAGGGCACCCCGCGCTGCACGCTGCAGGTGCACCCCGACGATGCCGTGGACCACGGGCTGGTCCACGGAGGGTACGCCGCCGTCACCAGTCGGGTCGGCAGGATCGAGGCGGTCGTGGAGGTCACCGACGCGATCCGTCCGGGTGTGGTCAGCCTTCCCCACGGGTGGGGACATTCGATGCCGGGCGCGCGGCTGCGGGTCGCGAGCGAACGCGCCGGTGTGAACTCCAACGTGTTGACCGATCACGAAGCGCTCGACCCCCTCTCCGGCACGTCGGTGCTCAACGGCATACCGGTCACGCTGGTCGCCGTCGGCTGACGTGCTGGTGAGGGGCTCGCCGAGGGCGGCCGAACCGGCGACCGGCGCATCTTCGGCGGATGGTGCGTCACCGCCGTACACACTTTCGTCCCCACCTATTCAGAGCAAATTCACATGGTTGTACCTCTTCCTGTCCACAGGCACCGGGCCCTACGCTGCTCTCCGTGAATGGCTGCGGCGACGAGGCGCGGATGGGAGGAGCGCCCTGCCGACTCTGGTCGGCATGGTCGCTACTCGGGGCTGGCGTCCCATACCTGTGACCTCGCGCCGCGGCCACGAACTCCTCCGACATCCCGCCGCCGACATGCCGACCAGCACCTCCACCCGGAACGGCAGCCTCGTCGATCCTCGTGGAAAACACCCGTGAAAAGTTGCCCTTGACAGGGGTGTAACTACAATGGTGTAATCTTCAATCTCGCTACTGGTTGTGTCCGGGCCGGGGCTTTGAACAAGAAGGACAAAACATCTTGTGGTCGGTGCTTCGAGCCGACCGCAGGACACGATCGGTCGCTGGACAACGATGTTCAACGACTCCTCGAAGCCGCCGGCGACGTCCCGCCAACCAACTCACCTCCCGCTCACCCGGGC
>JAOBWQ010000450.1 GCA_025463425.1 Ilumatobacteraceae bacterium
GTCGGCACCGCGTCGATGTTGTAGCGGGTGTGCAGGTCGCGGTCGGCGGTGAACTCCGCGTCGAACACGCTGACCTCGCGGCTCGCCAGGACTGCCGCCTTGCGGCGCACGTCAGCACACGTCGTGCATGTGGCCGAGGTGAACGTGACCACCAGCCATTCCGCCGTGGCGGACGCGAAGTCGGCGCGGTCGAGCTGGGCGGGCACCTGCCAGCGCTGCTGGGTCGGCGGATCGACCCGTCGCATGCGCTGCAGCACTGCGGCCACGACGCCGACGACGGCTACGAGGACGGCGGCGAGAAGAAGCTGCATTGTCCAGCACATTCGGGGATGGCCCATGAGCCCGAGCGGCCCGCGAGATCGCCACCACGAGGCAATTTGCGTTCGACGAAGATCCGCTTGCTCCCCTCGACGACGAGCACCTTGCCGAACAGGCTGGGATCGTTGAGGTCGATCGAGATCACGCTGGCCGCCGGGAGCGGCACGGCATCGAGCCCGGGGACGGCCACCTCGCCGCCGGGACCGATCGCCTTCACGGCGACGGTCTTGTCCTCCTGGTCGGGGTTGTAGACCACCAGTGCGGCAGCGGTGGCGGCGTCGACACCGATCGGCAGGTACCAGCGCGGCACTACGTATTCGGACGTCATGCCCATCACCACCGACGTCACTGGACCTCCGCCACCGGGCTTGGTGAGCACCCGTTCGATGATCACCGACTGCGCGGCAAGGGTGGCGAAGACCATGCTGTGCGGACCGTCGGGGAGGCCGGTGATCGAGGCCGTGTCGAAGGTGACGACCTGCCCGGCGGGCACAGGGATCGAGTCCGGTTGGGCGTAGCCAGCGGTGACCGGGATGCCGAGGACGACGACGTCGACCGCCGCGTCCTGGTCGGTGGGGTTGAGGATCACGTACTGCTCGGTGATGTCAGCGCCGTGATCACCCTCGGCGAACCACAGCTGCTCCGAGGGCGTCGGCGCGCCGAGGGTCAGCGAGTAGCCGCTCCGGCCACCGCCGCTGTACTGCTGCTCGCGCGAAACGATCAGCCGGCCGCGGCTGGCGATGACCTGGACGCCGATGATCTGCTCGTTGACGAGACCGCTGTCGGCGACGTTGATCACCTTGACCGACTGAGGGTCGATCGAGTCACCCTGGAACGCGGTCGGCTCGCGCTTGCCGCTCTTGGTGAAGAAGGCGACATCGACGCTGACCGTGTCCTCGTACGGGTTGGCGATGACCAGCCGCTCCGTGCTGCCTCCGGCGGTCCAGCCGTCGGCGAAGTACCAGGTCGAGGAGGTCTGCGTCGTGCACGAGGTGACGGCGTTGCCGAGGGTGTCGAGCGCCTGCTGCTCGACGATGCCGTCGGCACCCTGCAGTTCGATGGTCGCGGACACGAACGTCGACTTCATCGCCGTCTCCGCGTCGAGGGTCAGCTTGTCGCGCGGCGGTGCGGTGATCGATTGGGTGATCGGGGTCGTGCCCTTCACGCCGATGTAGGTGATCGATCCCTCGATCGGCACCGCGGTCGGGTTGGCGATCACGAACTGGCCACCAACTGTCGCATCCGACGCCGGGACGCCCGGGCAGTACCAGGTCGTCGAGATCGCGCCGGGGTTGTGCGAGACGTACGGACGGCTGGCGAACGGTGCCGTGCCGAAGTGCGTGGCCGTGGCGGCCTCGGTGTGCCGGGTCGCCAGCACGCTGGCGGCGAAGCCGACCACGATGACGACGGCGACGAGCGTACGGCGCAGGCTCATGACGGCTCCTCGGTCGGCTCGGTCGGCTCAGGAGCGGGGTCGGCGATCGGCGTCTGCTCTGGCTCATCAATCTGTGTCTGCACGGGCTCAGCGATCTCGGTCTGCGTGGCCGTGCCAGGCGCGTCGTCCGACGCAACGGTCTCCCCCGCATCGACCGGATCGGGAGCGACCGGATCGGGCACCATCGGTTCCGGAGCGGCGAACGGGTCGGCGAATGGGTCAGCGAACGGGTCCGAGATCGGGTCGGCATCGAATGGCTCATCGGGTGCAGCGGCCACGGGGAGATCGATCTCGAACGGTGCCACCGCGGCCGGACCGAGGTTGGCCGGGAACAGCATGTGGGCCGGGGCGTCGACCCAATCGCCGAGACGCAGCACCGGTCCGTCATCGTCGACCAGCAGACGGCGGCGCCGACGCAGCCAGTTCCAGCGCACCCGGCTGGCGAGCAACGCGAGGGCCAACCAGGCGAGCAGTTGCACGATCACGGCGAGGTGGCGACTCGTGTCGGTGACGTAGCGCAAGGTGCCCTGACCGGCAGTCGGCACGTCGAATGCGAGGGTGCTGCCGAACGCCACGCGTGGGGCGATGCTCGTGCCGTCGACCTCGAGGCGCCAATGTGCGTCGAACGGGATCGCCACGTAGAGCACACCTGCCGACACCGGACCCGTCGCCGGTCCACGGTCGGGCATGCCGACCAGGGCGGGGGTCGATCCGCTGAACTCGGCGCTGGCGAGCGCCTGCGCGCCGGCCTCGTTGCTGTCGAGCGCGGCGGAGGCGCTGAGCGTGGAGCGAGTGGGGATCCACGCACTGTTCTCGAAGGCGATGTAGTTCGGCGGCGTGTACAGCCGCCTGAGGTCGAGCTGGGTCGTCAGCGACGTCAGCAGGCCGGTGGGGCTGGCGAGCGGGTTGTCGGTGGTCGAGTCGATGCCGTTGACGAGCGGCACCACGATGTAGCGGATCGAGTAGGGCGCGAGGAGCCGGCCGATGCGAGCGGTGGCGTTGGACGACATCAGCCCCAGCACGTCGCGCAGCGCGACCTCGGTGCTCGACGGCGCGCCCGCCCAGTGCTCGTCGATGTCGGGTGGACCGTCGTCGACGATGGCAAAGGACACACCGGTCGGGCGCTTCGGGTCCAGCCGCCAGCCGTTGACGGGCATGACTCGCGTGTCGCCGATGTACAGCGTGCGCGAATCGCCGGGCGCGGGATCGGCGGTGAACTGGTCCGACGGCTGGAGCAGCGCGCTGGCCGGAGTGGACCATTGACCGTTCGGCGTTGCCGCCACAGCGGGAATCGCCCCGAGGACGAGTGCCGCCCCGCAGAGGACACCCAGCGGCTGGCGCCAACCGAAGCTGCCGCCCTGGACATCCTGCTCGAAGGCAGCGGCCGCACAGGCGGCTGCCAGCGCGAGGCCGACCGCAGCCGGAGCCAGCAGCAACCCGGTCTCGGGCAACCTGAACGGCAGCAGGTCGCGTTGGCCGACGACCGCCAGGGCGAGCGCGGCCACGGCCAGGACACCGGCCCGAGCCGACCACGTCAGACGCCAGCCGCGAGCCAGCAGCGGCGCCGCCAGCACGGGCAGCCAGAGCGCGATGGCGAGTGCGCCGAGCTTGTCCGGCCCGACGGCGAAGCGCAGCGTTCGACTCAGGCTGAGGTCGCCGGTCGTGACTGCGGGCGCGCCGACGAAGGAGTCCCATCCGCTGGTACCGAACAGCGTCGACAGCCAGGGCAGGTTGATCAGCAACCCGACGATGCCGGCGACGATGCCCGACAGGAAGAGGGTCAGCGCAGCACGGATCGAACTGCGCGCGACCAATGTCGCGATGGCGAGGCCGAGGCCGACCACGGCGACGATCCCTGCGAACGTCGGCACGAACGCCGACACCACTGCCGTCAGCAGCGCGAGCTGCGCGACGTAGCGCAGCTGTTCGCGCACGTCCACCGGCGCGAACCCGTCAGCGACGTCTGCGTCGGCTCGTGCTGTGAGCGCTGGTTCGATGCGGGCGATGCCGCGCATCAGGTGCACCACCCACGGCAGCGCCCCGTACGCGGCGACCACGCCCCAGCGGCCGGCGGCGAGGGCGTTGTACGGCAGCGGCACGGCAGCGAACGCGACCAGCCCGATGATGCGCGCCCGCGATGACGGGAAGATGGACATCAGCCGCCAGGCGCCGTAGTACCCGAACGGCAGCCACGCCAGCACGGCCAGCGTGTGCAGCATGCCCATGTGGCCGAGGCTGACGAGTCCGGCCAACCCGATCAGGCCGATGCCGGTGGGTGCTGCGACCGTGCGACCCAACCCGTGACCCCACCAACCCGACCAGTAGTCACCGACCATCGTGCGCGCGCTGTTCGGGAACCGACTGAACTCGCCGACATCGGGCACGCCGTGAAGGATGAACTGCCGGCTGCCGATCGCGGCGAGCACGATGACCGAGCTCCATGCCGCGATCTGGCCACCCGTGTTGCGTGTGAACCGCCGGGCTCCGACCGCGCTGTGATCGACCGCCATGTGCTGCTGCTCGCGGGTGCGCAGGTAGGACGCGAGGCGCGCGCTGCCGCGGATCTGCAGCCCGGCCACCTCGCGATATGGGACCTCGCGCAGGCGGGACACCTCACGACGACGGCGGATGACGGTGCCGACGCGGGGGATCAGGCCGAGCGTCGCCCGCAACGATGCGAACGCCTCGCCGAGTCGTCCGGTGAACAACCCGACGACCATCTCGAGCAGACACAGCAGCAGCATCTGCACGAGCAGCAGAGGCAGGCGCAAACCACCCGTGAGCGTCGCCACGCTGCGCACCCGGTGACGTGCCGCCAGCACCCGATGCGGAAGATCCGGCCGGCGGACCGTGAGCATCTCGCGGTGGCGGGCACGAGCAGCCGGCACCACGACGACGCGAGCGCCACTGAGGTGAGCGCGCCAGCACAGGTCGACGTCGTCGCCGTAGAACGTGGTGGACGGATCGAAGCCCCCGAGCGCACGGAACAGGTCGGCGCGCACGAGGACGCAGGCCGAGGGCAGCGCAAACACGTCGCGCACCGCGTCGTGCTGCTCCTGGTCGGCCTCGCCGGGTTCGACCAACGGATCGATCTCACCGAACCGGTCGACACCGAGCCCGACGTGCTGCAACACACCGGGTTCGTCCCAACGGACGAACTTCGGTCCGACGATCCCAGCGTTCGACCGATACAGCTCCTCGACCAGCAGGCGGGTCGCGCTCGGCTCGAGCGCGACGTCGTCGTGCATCAGCATGAAGAAGCCGTTGTCGCCCTCGACGAGGCGCAGCACCTCGTTGGCGACCGGTCCGAAGCCAGGATTGCCCGCGACCGCGCGGACGAACGCGTCGGGCAGCGCGGCGGCGATCGTTGCGGGCAGATCGCCCGCATCACCGGCGATCAGGAAGAGGGTCTTGAGGTTCTGGTAGTCCTGCGCTGCCAGCCCGGCCAGGACGTCCTCGAAGCCGTCGGCCGGCTGGTGGACGACGACGACGGCCACCACCGACGGTGCGAGCTCAGAGTTGACGTCCACGAGCAGCCGAGGCTAGCGGGGACCGCCTCGCCAACGAGGGCAGCGGTCCTTGCACGCACCCGGCGGAAGAAAGTGCTTGCAAAAGTTAGCACTCTGCGCTATTTTGTTTGTCATGTCCTCCCCCAAGTTCCCCACCTTCCCCTCCATCGACTTCAGCGCACTCGACCTCGGCAAGTTGCCGCAGATCGAGATCCCCCGCGTCGATGTCGCTGCCGTCACCGGCGCGGTCAAGGACGCCGGCTACATCACCGTCGGTCTCGCCGTGCTCGCCGCGCAGAAGGCTCAGGTCAAGCGCCAAGAGCTGAAGAAGTCGCTCGCCGGCCAGGTCGGCGACAGCCGCTCGCAGATGGCCGAGATCGTCGACGGGCTCGAGGCCGGCCTGGCGTCGCTCGACCATCGTCTGGTCGCGATCGAGGCCAAGGTCGACGCCGCCGTCGAAGGCATCGAGAAGCGTCTGCCGGATCGCGCCGGCGAGCTGCTCGGCCAGGTCCACGAGGTCGCCAAGGTCGCCCGCCAGCAGGTGCGCAACCTGATCAATCCCGCGGCCTGAACCCGCCGACGGGTCAGCGAACGCCGGCGAGGCGGATCCGGTCACGGCCGCCTCGCTGAGCTTCGGTCAGCGCCGACCGGGCCAGATCCAGGGTCTTGGCGACGTCGGCCCCACGTCCGACGGCGACGCCGATCGACACGGTGACGATGTCGTCGAACGGCAGCACCAGGCGAGCCGAGGCCGCGCGAACTCGTTCGGCCACACGCATCGCCTCCTTGATCGCCGCACCACGCAGGAGCACGCAGAACTGTTCGGCTCCGGACCGGTGCACGATGTCCTTGCTGCGCACCTTGCGGGCCAGCGCATCGCCGACGGTGAGCAGGATGCCATCGCCGGCCTGACGTCCGAGGGTCTCGACGAGCGAGCCCAGCGAGTCGATCTCCAGCACCATCACCGACACGGTGGCGCGCCGATCTGCGGCGATGTCGATGAGGTCGCGGTCGAGTCGCAAGGTCACCTCAGTTCATCGGCCCGGGTCACGACGACTTGAGGCCGGCGCCCTCCGTCGGGCGCGTCGCGCTCACCCGTACCAGCCGCTGACGTCGACCACGATGTCCATCGGTGCCCCGGCCTGGAGGCACCATCGTCCCGTCGCATCGACGACGCCGGTCACCGTCGTCGCCGACACCGTGTTGGCGACGTTGCGCACCATCGAGGTCGCGGGGACCGGGGTCAGGCAGGGGTGCACGGTGACATAGCCGACCGACGGCTCGTCGACAGCGGTGACCTCGGCGGCGACGGCCTGCACGCCGGTCGCCGGCACGCCGCCGGAGCCGACCACGCTGATCGCCCGGTTCTGTCCGTTGGCGAAGGGTCCCGCCAGGCCGACGTCGTCCCGGGTGTCCATCAGCCGGTACGGCATCAGAGCGTGGAACGACGCGGTGGCGTCGGGGCCGAACCAGCCACTGACATCGACGATCAGGTGCATCGAGTTCTGGGCGTACACGCAGACCGCGCCGCCACTGTCGAGGCCGACCTCGGTGTGGTTCGTCGAGGCGACGCCCTTGGTGGCGTTGAGGACTGACGTCGTCGGTCGTTCGGGATCGCAGGGCCAGACGGTGATGTAGCCATCGGCAACGGCGTTGAGCGAGTGCACGGTGAGAGCGACCGCGGTGGCTGTGGCGGGAATGCCCTGCGAGCCGGCGATCGGCACCCGCACGATGGTTCCGCCCGGCACCATCGCCCCCGGGCGGGAGTCGAACCGGCGCTGCGCGGTGATCGCCTGGAACCCGTCACCGGCGTCGCGCGCGTAGACGCCACTGAGGTCGATGACCAGCTCGGTGTCCTGCTGGGCGAAGACGCAGAACTTGCCTTCGGCGTTCAGCGGCACGATGGCCGTGCCGGGGATGATCCGCCCGGCCACGGCAGGCACGATCGACGCGAGCGGCTTGTCGGCGCCGCAGGGGTATGCCGTGAGGTAGCCGTTGACCGCCGGACTGATCGCGGTCACGTTGATCACCACGGCCGTCGCGGCGGCGCTGACGTGAGGATCGACCTCCAGCGTGCATCCGGCACCGATCGGTGTCGCCTCGGTGCCGAGGCCGAT
>JAOBWQ010000520.1 GCA_025463425.1 Ilumatobacteraceae bacterium
GCGCACGGGGTCATGGACGGAGCGCTGGCGAGCAGCGGGCAGGCCCTCCCGCCGGACTGGGCGCTGCAGGTGCCGCGTGACTACGTCGACTCGATGGTCACGGCAGTGCGTGCGGCGATGGCCGCGACATCGGACGTCGCGCCTGGCGACGTGATCGGGATCGGCACCGACTTCACGGCGTGCACGGTGTTGCCGACGCTGGCCGATGGAACGCCCCTGTGCGAGCTCGACACGTTCGTCGATCGCCCACACGCGTACGTGAAGTTGTGGAAGCACCACGCGGCGCAGGGCCACGCCGACCGCTTGAACGAGGTCGCCCACACGCGGGGTGAGTCCTGGATCCATCGGTATGGCGGCAAGTTGTCGTCGGAGTGGGAGCTGGCCAAGGGCCTGCAGTTGCTCGAGGAGGACCCCGAGGTCTACGCGGCCATGGATCGCTGGGTCGAGGCCGCGGACTGGATCGTCTGGCAGCTCTGCGGCACGTACGTGCGCAACGCATGCGCGTCAGGGTTCAAGGCGGCCTTCCAGGACGGCGCGTATCCCTCGCCTGCGTACTTCGCGGAGGTGAACCCGGCCTTCGAGCACTTCATCGCCGAAAAGGTCGAACAGCCGATCGGCCGTCTCGGCGAGCGTGCCGGTGGCCTGACTGCAGCGATGGCCGAACGGTTGGGTCTGCGCGAAGGCATCGCCGTCTGCGTCGGCAACGTCGATGCCCACGTCACTGCACCGGCGGCCGGCGCCGTGGCGCCCGGGCAGCTGGTGGCGATCATGGGCACGTCGACGTGCCACGTGATGAGCGGCGCTGACGCACGCGACGTCGCCGGGATCTGCGGCATCGTCGAGGACGGCATCGTTCCCGGGCTGTGGGCGTACGAAGCGGGGCAGAGTGGCGTCGGCGACATCTTCGGCTGGTTCGTCGACCAGTGCGTGCCACCGTACGTGCACACCGAAGCGGCCGCACTCGGGCTCGGCGTGCACGAGCACCTCACCGATCTCGCCCTGCAGCAGCCGGTCGGCGGCCACGGCCTGATCGCGCTCGATTGGCACAGCGGCAACCGGTCGGTGCTCGTCGACCACGATCTGTCCGGGCTCGTGGTCGGGTTCACGCTCGCCACCCGTCCGGCCGATGTGTACCGAGCGTTGATCGAGGCGACCGCGTTCGGAGCGCGGGTGATCGTCGAGCGGCTCGAGGCGGCAGGTGTGCCGGTGATCGACTTCATCGTCGCCGGAGGCCTGCTCAAGAACCGGTTGGTGATGCAGGTCTACGCCGACGTGCTGCGCCGGCCGCTGCACGTGATCGGCTCCGACCAGGCACCGGCACTGGGCTCGGCGATGCACGCGGCTGTGGCCGCGGGTGCGTACGGGGACATCGTCGATGCGGCGAAGTCGATGGCCTCGTTGCAGCGTGACGCGTGGCTGCCCGACACCGACAGAGCTGACGCGTACGACCGCCTGTTCGCCATCTACCGATCGCTCCACGACCACTTCGGGGATGACCCGGTGATGATGCACTCGCTTCGTGCCCTGCGCCGAGAGGCGTTGCTGCGGTGAGGGCTCCGAGTGCTGACGTCGCAGAGACGATCGCCCAGATCCGGGCATCGCTCGTCCGCGCGCATCTCGATCTGGTCCGCAACGGACTGGTCGTGTGGACCGGCGGCAACGTCTCGGCTCGGGTGCCGGGAGCGGAGCTGATGGTCATCAAGCCGAGCGGCGTCGACTACGACGATCTCACCCCGGAGTCGATGGTGGTCTGCGACCTGCACGGCCGCGTCGTCGAGGGAGACCTCGCGCCTTCGAGCGACACCGAGGCCCACGCCTACATCTACCGCCACATGCCGGCGGTCGGCGGCGTCACCCACACCCACTCCACCTACGCCGTCGCCTGGGCGGCGCGCGGCGAACGAGTGCCATGCGTGTTGACCGCGATGGCCGACGAGTTCGGCGGGGACATCCCGGTCGCGCCCTTCGCGATGATCGGCACCGATGCGATCGGCAAGGTCGTCGTCGCCGCCCTGCGCGACTCGACCAGTCCCGCTGTTCTCGTTCAGAACCACGGTCCGTTCACCGTCGGACGCGACGCTCGCGCCGCAGTCAAGGCAGCGGTCATGTGCGAGGACGTGTGCCGCACCGTGCACATCGCCCGGCAGCTGGGCGAACCGCTCCCGATCGCGGCGGACGACATCCGCCAACTCCACGACCGCTACCAGAACGCCTACGGACAACGATGAGCACCACCGAGCCCTTTGCCGACATGGAGCTGTGGTTCCTCACCGGCAGCCAATCCCTCTACGGCGACGAGACCCTCCTTCAGGTCGCCGAACAATCAAGCGCCGTCGTCGCCGCGCTCGAAGCCGCAGAGGCGATCCCGGTACGGCTCGTCGCCAAGCCGGTGTTGACGACCGCAGATGCGATCCGTCGGGTGTGCCTCGATGCACGAGCCGACGACCGCTGCATCGGCGTGATCGCGTGGATGCACACGTTCTCGCCGGCGAAGATGTGGATCGCTGGGTTGCAGGCATTGGGCAAGCCACTGCTGCACCTGCACACCCAGGCCAACCGATCGCTGCCGTGGTCCTCGATCGACATGGACTTCATGAACCTCAACCAGGCCGCGCACGGCGACCGCGAGTTCGCGTTCGTGCAGACCCGGATGGGCATCGAGCGCAAGACCGTGTTCGGTCACGTCGACGATGCCGAGGTGCAGCAAAGCATCGGGCGTTGGTCGCGCGCCGCTGCTGGCTGGCACGAGATCCAGCACCTGCGCCTGGCGCGCTTCGGCGACAACATGCGCGACGTCGCCGTCACCGAGGGCGACAAGGTCGCGGCCCAGATGCAGTTCGGCGTCTCGGTCAACACGTGGTCGGTCAACGATCTCGCCGACGCGGTGGCCCAGGTCGGCGACGGCCAGATCGACGCATTGGTGGGGGAGTACGGGGATGCGTACGAGGTCGCTCCCGACCTTCGACCCGGTGGCGAACGGCACGATTCGGTCCGTGAGGCCGCACGCATCGAGCAGGGTCTTCGGTGGTTCCTCGACGACGGTGGGTTCGGCGCGTTCACCACGAACTTCGAGGACCTCGGTGCTCTCCGCCAACTGCCAGGCCTCGCCGTGCAACGGCTGATGGCCGATGGCTACGGCTTCGGTGGTGAAGGGGACTGGAAGACCTCGACGCTGGTGCGCACGTTGAAGGTGATCGGCGCCGGGCTGCCGGGTGGGACCAGCTTCATGGAGGACTACACGTACCACCTCGGGCCGGGTGTGCAGAAGACGCTCGGCGCGCACATGCTCGAGGTCTGCCCATCGATCGCTGCGACGA
>JAOBWQ010000525.1 GCA_025463425.1 Ilumatobacteraceae bacterium
GGTGAACGTTCGGCGTAGCTCGCCTCGATCTGGGCGAAGAAGGGATCCTCCCCTCTGCCACTCGCGTCGTCACCTTCGTGCGCGGGCATCTCCAGTGTCGCGGAGAAGTGGAAGTTGACGCCGATCAGCACCAGCCGGTCGACCAGGTTCGGCCGGCGCAGTGCGACCAGGAGGGCGGTGATGCCGCCGTCGCTCCAGCCGACCAGATGAGCAGGCGTGTCCAGGTGGGCGAGCACGGCGATCGTCTCGTCAGCCATCGCCTCGTAGTGGAACGGTTCCGGTGTGTCAGCGGTGCGGCCGTGCCCGCGTCGGTCGAACGCCGCGACGCGGTGCCGGGTGGCCAGTGGCACGCCGATCGACTCGAGCAGTGCATCACTGTTCGACAGCCCACCGTGCAGCAGCAGCACCGTCGGACCCTCGCCCGATCCCGGCTCGAACCACGTCGGATGTCCACTCACATCGATGTACGGCACCCGCGCATCGTAGGTCCGCGACGCCTCCAAAAAATCACGTGACGGCACCAGCGTCGAGTGCTTGAATTGCTCTCACCAGAGAAAGGGGGTGGTCCAAACGTGATTGACAGAAGTCGTGGGACTCTGGAGGTGGTTGGCCGCTAGGCCATCAGGCTGGACAGCCTGGCGAAACCACGCCAACCTCCGCTGCGCATCTCGCCGAAGCTTGTCCCGTCGGCACGAAACGGATGCGCAGTCTCGAATCAGCTTGCAGACGGCGAGGCCCTCGGGCCTCGCCGTTTCGCGTTCAGTCCGTCGCCGGTTGCATCGAGAACAGGTTGAACATCGCTCCCTGCGGATCGGTCAGCACCGCGATCCGCCCGACCGGGATGTCGAACGGCTCGACGAGCACCGTGCCGCCCAGCGCCGTTGCCCGCGCCGCGGTGTCGTCGACGTCGGCGGCACCGAAGTAGATCGCCCAGTGCGGCGGAACGCCTTCCATCGGTGGGGGCAGCGCACCGGCCAACATCGTCGCCTCGGTGCCGTCGAGCGAGAAGCCGTCGTAGCCCGATCCGTCGCCCATCGTCGCGGTCAGCATCTTCAACCCGGTGACGGTCTCGTAGAAGCTCGCGGTCAGCTCATGCCGCGGCGCCACCAGCTCCGACCACGTGAACGCGCCGGGTTCGTTGACCCGGCCCGCGCCCGGGTTCTGGTTGGCCGTCCAGAGCATGAAGACCGCACCGGCGGGATCGGCGACGACGGCCATGCGGCCCGCCTCCATCACGTCGAACGGTGGCATCATCAGCACGCCGCCGGCGCCGTCGACCAGTGCTGCTGCGGCGTCGACGTCGGGCACGCTGATGTACATCTGCCAGTGCGACGGTACGCCCAACGCAGTCTGGTCGGCTTGCTGCGGGGCGATCGCCGCGACGTTCGAGCCGCGGATCGTGGCCATCGAGTAGAAGACGTCGTCGCCGACACCGAGATCGTCGTACGACCATCCGAACAGTGCGCCGTAGAACGCCTTCGACGCGGCCTGATCGGTGGTGGCGAGATCGACCCAAGAGGGCGTGCCCGGCTCGTAGCTGGCGCGAAGAGACATGGAGGTTCCTTCCAGTCGGGATCCGGCGATCCAGGACGTGCACCCAAGCGTAGATCAGCCGCTCGCGGCCCAGTTCCGCGGCGATCCTTCGTGCACTTTCGGTTGTGTATCGAACAGGTGTTCGATAGCATGATCATATGAGGGCGGCGCTCGACCTCCTCCACCAGGCCACCACGGCCGTGTTGGACGCGGACCTTGCGTTGATCGGTGTTGACGAGTTGGGTCCGACGATCTTGTCGATGCAGGCCGAGCTCGACCGGGTTCGGGTTGCCCAGTCGCGGGCGTTGCTGGAAGCGGACCGGCACCAGATCTGGAAGTGGTCGGGTCATCGTTCGATCGAGGACTGGCTCGCCGCGAAGGGCAAGACGACCAAGACCGCGGCCTCCAAGCAACGCAAGCTCGGCGAAGCACTCAACAAGTCCAAAGACCTGGCCGACGCCGTCGACGCGGGTGAAATCAGCCCCGATACCGCATCCGCGTTGTTGCCGGCGTTGGACTCGGGCCACTCAGGGAGCAATGCGGATCTGGTCGACGCGTGCAAAGGGGCGACGCCCGGTGAAGCCGCAGATGTCGGGAACCTGTTCCGTGAGTGGCACCCGCCGGAAGGGCAGAGTGACGCAGAGCGTGAGCACGCCAAACGGCAGAGGCGTGGGATCCGGTTCTCCGACCTCGGTGACGGTATGACCCGCGTCGACGGCCAACTGACCACCACAGACGCGATGACGGTCGAGAACGCACTCCGCGCGATCACCGGCAAGCCGTTGGACGGTGACGACCGGACCCGCGAGCAGAAGAACGCTGACGCCCTCGTCATGCTCGCTGACGCATACGCGAAAGGCGAAGTCCGTGGTGGGCGCGAACGCCCCACGGTGGTTGTCACGGTCGACATCGACGTGTTGGAAGGACGCACTCCGGGGGCGGGACGATCTTCGACAGGGCAGGTCGTTCCGGCCGAGATCGTCCGCCAGATGTGCACCAATGCGAACATCGTCCGTCTGCTCACCTCGAACTCGGTGCCGTTGGACCTGGGGCGTTCGCAGCGCCTCGCATCCGACGACCAATACAAGGCACTCTTGGCTCGTGACGGTGGCTGCCGATTCGAAGGGTGCAACATGCCGGCCGACTGGTGCCAAGTCGACCACATCCACGAGTGGACCGCACAGAACGGACCAACCGATCTGCATCTGCTCGTCCTGTGGTGCGTGTACCACCACAGCTTCCGGCACCGCCCCGACGTCCACCTCCACGGCGACGCCAACAACTTGTCGATCACCCTCCCCGACGGCAGAACCATGCCACTCCCCGCACGCGGACCCACATCCCAGAACAAGGCCGCCTGAACGTGCACGACTCCATGCCAGTGCCCGCCCGGCCGGCGGATGCCACCCTTGTGTCGTGCGTCTGGTGCGTGCGGCGGCGTCCGACACTCGGTGGTTGCTGAGCAGCGTCGCCGCAGACGGCGCAGCCGCTTCGATGCTCCACCCGGTTCGCCAGGCGCGCATGCGGGCGACGAGGTGAGCGCCGAGCTGACCTCCTCGCCTTGATGAGGCAGGTCGGGTAGCGTCCCGTCGATGGCGGATCGCATCGGGGACTGGACGTACGTCACCTCCCTGCCAACGCTCGTGTCCGATCTGTCGCTGGACAATCCACGGCTCGCTGCGTATGCGGCCGATGCCATCTCGGCGGTGGACGCCCTCGTGGTCAACCTCAGCCTGTGGAGGAACTGGCCGCCGGGCGAGCAGCAAGCGCTAGCGGTAGTCGACAACATCCATGCGCTCTCGATCGTGCCTGCGCTACGGGGAGCCGAAGCGCTCGCAACGTCGCTGTACCAGCTCCTGGACTGGGTTGAACGGCTGCGGGGCATCGACGAGCCGAACGACGAGATCTGGCGTGTGCTGTCGGACATCAGGAACGCCAACATCGGCCTACATACCATGTTCGAGGCACTGGCGATCGCTGACACGTACCAGCGGATCGGTGCTGAGGATCGGGACGAGGCGGGGATCGACCCTGGCCAGGATCTCACCACGACCGATGACCTCGCCGCTCTGGCGGCAGCCACAGCGGTGCTCTACGTGTCCATCGCCAAGTCAATCCAGGAGGCGAACGGCGAGACGCCCGTGCCTCGGCGTGCCGAGTTCCTGACGGCGCACGACACGGGCCGAGTTATCAGCGCTCTCGAGCCGACCATCGCAGCGGTCACCTCCGCAGCACACGACGGCCTCATGTCGGACGAGACCGAGTCGACGGTCACCAACATCCTCAAGCAGCTGGCTCTCATCCGCGAACGTGACGACGGACGGGTTCGACCGCAGCAGATCGAGCTGCTGATCGCAGAGCTGGTCGACCGACTGTGGGACCGCATGTGGGACGTACGTCGACTCGAAGCCGAGTTCGGACGGCTCGGAGCCGACGCAGGCACGGCGGCGGTCGCAGCCGAGCGGGTCGCAACGGCGGTCGAAGCAATGCGGGACCGGCTCGGCTCGGACGACCCGGTCGAGGATGCTGCGGTCGGTGCCGAGATCGCCCAGGTTGCCGATGACGTCGACACCTTGATTGAGCAGCTCGCCAAGGACGGCGCGCATGAGGCGGCCAAGACGCTCGGCAAGACGGCGACGGGCGGTGCCATCACGCTCGTCACTGAGCACCGCTCCCAGATCTGGGTAGCGCTGACGTCGTTCTGGCGGATGGTCCGCCCGATGTTCTGGCCGTTCTGATGCAGCCCGTCCAAGCGTCCCGCCAGTCTTCGTCGCTGTACTGTCCGGGACCGTGCCGGGGAGCTGACACCGTCACCCCAAGGTGCGTGTGAGCCAGGCAGGCCAGTCCGTGTGCATCGCCACCCACGACTTCTCCATCAGGTGTTCGTTCATCTCCAACAGCTCGCGCAGCGTCGTGAGTCGGTTGGCACCGATCCAGTAGCCGCCGTCAGGGTTCGGGTCGCACTTGTGGTGCGTCACGCTCCAGCGAGCGGCGGCATTCTCGGTGATGAGCTGCGCCATGACCACTGCACCGTTGATCACGTCCATGCTGTCGCCGGTCTCGGCCCAGGCGGCTTCCGCTCTCAGCGCAGCTTGGTCGTCGACACAGACGTAGCCGGTGTCTCCGGGGCTGATCGGCTTGTTGCAGTGGTCGCAGGTCCAGGTCAACTTCTTGTTCGTCATCGTGGCGGGCATCGGGTGAACCTCCTCGTCGAGCGGGAGTCCAACCGTAGTTTCCAGCATCAGGCGGGTGGTGTTCTTGTACCGCAACGATGGTGTTCCGCTCGAAGCGACTACTTGTTCTTGCGGTCGCCCTCGTCGCCGTGGCCTGGCTTCGGCTCGTGCTCGGAGTGCTGACGCTGGTCTGCGGCGCTGGACTTGCCGACATCGACCGACTCGCTGATGCGGCCCTTATCGTCTCGGCGGATGTAGCGGCTGTCGCCTTCGTGGGGAGTGATTTTCTCTCGCTTGGTGCTCATGGCCATCGCTGTACCCGGTCGTCCGGCCAGGTCACACCCCAGGAGTACGGTGCCGCCCATGCTCGGCACCAGTGAGGACACCGACCGGATACTGACGTGGATCGGGTCAGGCGCCATCAGCGCTGTCGTGGCCGCTGCGATCGGAGCCATCGTGCTCTGGGCGGCCTCGAAGCGAGATCGTTGGTCGAGCACCCAGGACATCGTGGCTACCGCAGCGGCCGACATCATGGCCGCCGCGGCCCGGACGCTGCTGCGGGTGCAGGTGTACCGAACCATCGTGCCGAAGCCGATGAGCGAATGGCGCAGCTTCGTAGGCAGGTTCGATCTTCGGCAGACCCGCTACGACGCCACCATCAAGCTGTTCGACGAGCTGACCGTCGACATGGGCATCGTGACGCATGCGGTGTCGATGATCGAGTCGCGCACCGGGCGCAGCGAGGTGACCGAGGCTGCACAGGATTCGCTGGACCTCCTCGCCAAGGTGGCTGAGCTGGCTCGGGCGAAGCGGGATCCGAAGCAGCGTGAGTGGGACCGTCTGGGCGAGCAGCTCGGCCAGACGAAGGTCCGGCTGGCCAAGGCGGTTCATCTCACGGACCCTGACCTCGGGTGGCGGACCCGACGTACCATCTCCAGGTCTGCCTCCACCTGACGGGTGAAGATGTCTACGGCGAGTAGATGACGTCCTCGTCGTGTCGGTCAGGACGATCGTCTCGCCACGCCAGCCCGAACCGGAGCGGATACTCCGTCGTCAGGTCGATCGACAGCTTGACGTGCCGTGGTCGATCGGGTCGCATCGTGTCTCCGCTGAACGGCCCGCCGACGATGACACTCGGTGAGTTGAGGTCGAGCAGCGTGACGTCCCGAGCCAGCGCCGGGCCACGGTTCGTGATGACCATCACACGGGCTGGCCAGTCGACACCGACGTGCATGTCGGCCAACCTCGTGCGCCTCGGCCTGGCGTGCCCGATCGGCCAGCTCGTCGGCTCGTCGAGCTTCCTCGGTGCTGGCGACCGTTCCGGCGTGGTTGGTCTCACGACGTGCGTAGACGACGGCACCGCCCGAGATATCAGGGCGACGATCGAGACGACCAGCCCCCACGTCCCGGTCGCCCATGCCAGCATCGGGGTGAGAGTAGTGGTCGCCGTCAGCGGTTGGAGACGAACGCTCGGTGCAACGCAAGGCAATGGGCCAACGCGGCCTCGTCGACCGTGATTTTCAAGTGGTACTCCAGCACGACCGGCGCAGCGTTCGGGTCGTTGCGGACGGCAATGATCTGATCACGGACACCGCCGATCTCGTCGACGAATGCGCGGATTTCGTTCAAAGGTTGGTCGGCCATCACGGCGAGCGCTTCGTACGTCGGCTCGGCCTCATCGGGCACGAGTGCACCCCGTGCGTCAGCGGCCCACGCCATGATCGCCCCGTAGGAGTCGATCATCCGACCCGCCAAGTGCTGGATCTCGATCGGGTCGCCCGGCTCGCCGTCGGCGCCCACCGCCCGCTCGATCGATTCCGGCTCGAAGGCCCGGTTGACGTTGCCGAGGATCTTCCGCATCACGTCGGTGCGCCTGCCGATGTCCTTGCCGACATCGTCGCCGGCAACGGTCGTCGCACCCGGCTCCGCATGGTGGGCGACATGGCTGCGCCATGCACCGTCGTACCCGTCGAGCGAGGCCCTCAGCGAGTCCGCCAGCAGCATGTACTCCCACCCGATACCTCGGTCATCGGCAGCTGGGTCGTCGTCGGGTCGGGTCTGCGCCACCTTGGCGACGATGAGTGCCCCGATTTCCTCGGCCGGAGTGGTGCGAGCGTCCTCGTAGATCGTTGTCGGCAGCAGGCCTGGCAGGTCGGTGTCATCGAAGCGGACGGGCAGGATGTAGGGCTCGTCCTGCGTCATGGCTCTCGACTGCGCCGTCTGCCGCTCCAGGTTCGGCCAGACCTTGGCCTTGTAGTCGGCCGACACGAACATCACCACGTACAACGCCCGATGGCGGTAGGTGGCGTCGACCACGTCGTGCATGTTGCGCCCCCACACCTCCACCCGGTTCTCCTCGTCGAAGAAGTAGCGGACGCCCCGATCTTTCAAGACGGCGGCGACTGCCCGGACGTACTCCCTCTGCTCTCCGGCGAACGAGAGGGCGACGTCGAGAGGTGGTGTCATGGGCGGAACCTACCGTCTGCGGCGAGACGCCCGTGCCGGCCTGCGCTGCCCGGCTCTGCCGAGAGCGGTGCGGCAGGCCGAGTCCGGTAAACGTGCGCTGGGCCTCCGCTCCGATCAGAAACAGATCCGGGCCGTACCTCTACCGGGCGGTCCGCCGCAGCGCCACATCGTGACCGTGCGAGGACAGCACGGGCCGGTCGGCGTGGTCGCCGTCATTGACCGGCGAGACGACCCGGAACCGTCTCGGGATCTGTCGCCGGATGTCGGCCAGCAGCTCATCGTCGGTGTGGTCGGGATCGGCGCTCACCGCTTCGCCAGCTCGTCGAGAGAGGCCCGGATCGCAGCGGCCGGGTTCGGCCGTCGAGCCGCTCGGGCGGGCCGCCAGCTCGCCCCGTTCACGCTCACCGCGAGTCGACGCTTCGAGGCACCGCCGCCTCAGATCACCTCGCCACGCCGTGTCGATCGCCACCCGACATAGAGTACCGGCGACCCGCTGTAGCCCGCCTCATAGAAGGGTCTGCGACGGTCTCGGCCGGTCCATTGATCACTGTCCGGCATCAACCGGGCGTGCTCTGATTGGCCGCTGTGTGCTTTTCTGCGGGGCGACAGCGCCGATCTGCGGCATCCCGCTCTCGCACGGGTGCGATCGTCCATCCATCGTGTCGAGGGGTCCGAATCCTCGCTACCTCTTTTCCGAAAACGGTCAGAGCAAGATCGAGGAGTGCTCGACGAAACTGCCATTTAACGGGTCGATGTCTGCCGGAGGATGCGCTGCCGACCGAGCGGGGTCTGCGGGTCGATCGGCTGACCGGAAAGCGAAAACACAACCGGGCCGTAGGTGTGCGGTCAGCTCTCGGCCGGGGTGGGCGGGCGTCCGGTGTCGATCGCCACCGGCTCCGAAGCTACCGTCGCTCACGACGGCTTCGCAGCTCGGAGCCGGTCACCAGGAGGGGAGCGACGGCATGTGCCACGCCTATCGCAGTTGATGAGGTTCAACCACATGGAGCTGACGTTTCCGCGGGGCACGTTGACGCCGGAGTTCCGGGCCGAGGTCGATGCGTTCTACGGGCCGATCTTCGGCTGGCGGGCCATCGACACGCCGGTGATGGGGCAGTCGTGCCACCTTCTGCTGCTCGACGACCACGTCGGTCAGTTCCTGCTGTTGGCCGAGAGCGATGCGCCGATCTCGTCGCCGGGTTACGACCACCTCGGGCTGCTGCAGGACACGCGCGCCGAGGTCGACTCGATCCTCGAGCAGTGCCTGGCGTTCCAGGCGCACGACGATCGGGTCAAGATCAAGCAGTACAAAGACGATCCCACCGGCTCGATGACGATCCACGCGTTCTACGTGAAGTACCTGCTGCCGATCTGGTTCGACGTGCAGAGCATGGAGCGCCACGACGGCCAGCCGCTGCCGGGGTGGACGTACCAGGCGCCGGCTCCCGTCGCCTGACTCGCACTGAGCCAGCGCTACCGATCCGGTTCTGGGCGCCCCTGACTCACACTGAGCGAGCGCTACCGATCCGGTTCTGGGCGCCCCTGACTCACACTGATCCAGCGCTACCGATCCAGCGCTACCGATCGAGGAGCGACGACCGGAACGCTTCGTCGTGCACGAACACGGGGAGCAGGTGCTCGTCGAGGTAGGACGGCAGCACCGACGAGCCGCCGTCGACGCACAGCACCTGGCCCGTGATCCACGCCGCCTGGTCGGAGAGCAGGAACACGACCGCGTTGGCGACATCGACCGGCTGGCCACGCCGGCGCAGCGGGATCACGAGCTTGTCACCGGGTGGATCCTCCGGCGGGGCGTCGACCGACGCTCGCGGTGTGCGCACCGATCCGGCGGCGACGCCGTTCACGCGAATGCCACGGGGCCCCCACTCGAGCGCAGCTGTGCGGGTCACCGCGGTGAGGCCTGCCTTGGCCGCGCTGTAGGCGACACCGAAAGGCATCGACGCGAGGCCAGCGATCGACTCTATGTGCACGATCGCGCCGGGGCTGCCACTCGCGATCAGTCGTCGTCCGACCGCCTGGGTGGCGTACACCGCAGCACTGAGGTTGAGCCGGACGACCTCATCGAAGTCCTCCGGCTGGGTGTCGGTCAACGGTGCCCAGTACTTGCGCAACAGCCCGCCGGCGACCACGACGAGCCCGAACAGGTCGCCGGTCTCATCCGCCGCTGTGTCGACGGCCGCCTGCACCGCACGCGCGTCGCGGAGGTCGACGATGGAGGAGTGGAACGTTCCGCCCGTTTCGTGGACGGCTGACTCGCTGAGGGCCTGCTTGTCGAGGTCGTTGTCGAACCCGGCTACGACCGCACCCGATTCGGCGAGTGCCTTGCAGACGGCCGTGCCGATGCCGCCGCCGCCAGCGCCGGCCACCACGACGGTGCGACCCGCCAACCCCGTTTCGTGTGCCATGTCGTCGACCCCCATGTTGTCGGGGCGCTCTGCCGCCGACCCGGAGCGACGCTAACCGTCAGGCCGTCGGCGACTGCAGGAGGAGCGCGAGCATCGGGTCGTTGAACGTCGCCCACGCGCCCTTGCTGAAGTTCACATCGACATCGATGCGCTCGCCGGTCGCGAAGTCGACGTGGAGGTGTTGGGTCATCCGCCCGCGCTCCTCGGCGGTGACGCGGAATGCCGAGCGCAACCAGACGGTGGGTGCCTTCGTCACGGCGAAGTCCTGGCCGGCGATGAAGTCGAACATGTTGACGGTCGTCGGCGTGATCGCGACGAGCTGGTTCTTGACGACCGTGTCGCGGACCTCGCGACGGTTGCGGTGGAACATCC
>JAOBWQ010000550.1 GCA_025463425.1 Ilumatobacteraceae bacterium
GTGTCCGCGCTGGCCGATGGCCAAGGTCTGAACATGACCGTGCAGAGCTACAACGGCAACCTCGACTTCGGGTTCATCGCCTGCCGCGACCTCGTCCCGGACCTGGCCGTGATGAGCCGCTTGCTGACGGAGAGCATGGCCGAGCTGCTGGCCCTGTGCGATCCGGTCGAGGTGCCCTCCGCTGCCGCTCCCGCGCCACGGGCTCCGGCTACCGGCTCGCCCCGGCGTCGCGCCCCGCGCGCTGCGGCTGGTCCCGCCACTCCACCCAAGGCGGTCGCGCTGCCGCTCACGCTCATCGAGGGAGGCGCCGCCAAGGCGTCCGCGAAGTCGACCACGTCCAAGCCCGCGACATCCAAGTCGGCGAAGGCACCGAAGAAGCGGGCCGCGGTCCCACCGTCGAAGCGGAACGCGCGCTAGCTCGTCGCTGTGCGGATCGCTGCCGCGATCCGTTCGGCCACCATCATCGTCGGCAGGTGTGGGTTGGCGGCCGGGAGATCGGCGAAGATGCTCGCGTCGCAGACGCGCAGCCCGTCGTAGCCGTGCACCCGCCCGCCGGTGTCGACCACCGTGCCGGGCACATCGACGGGTCCCATTCGGCACGTGCACGAGGCGTGCACGTAGCCACCGACGTGCGTCGCCAACCAGGCATCGAGCAGCGCATCGTCGGCGTCCTCCAACGCATCCAGTGGCGTGCCGACGTCGTCGAGGAACACGGCATCCGCGATCCGCTGGAACGGTGCAGCGGCGGCGATCGCGGCGGTGTGGCGCGCCGCCTCGCGGAGTCTGGCTCGGTCGCGTTCGTCGTCCAGCGATCGCACGTCGACGACCGGTCGATCGTCGACGAGTCGCACTGCGCCCGTCGAGTGCACGGACATCAAGCCGGCGACGAGCGAGCCGTACTCGCTGACCCCGACGTGGTTCAGCGGTAGCAACTGAAGATCCGCATCGCCGGTTGCGGATGACCACCGCAGGAGGGTGGCCGCTGCGAGGCGGTCGGTGTCGGCAGGCTCGCGCAGGCGCAGGGTCAGCGACGCGGACGCATGGTCCTTGAGGCCCGTTCCGATGCCCTCGCGCTCGACTCCGCTGCGCAGCAGGATCGCCGGGGAGTGGATGGCACCGGCCGAGACGATCACCTCACCCGCCTCGACGATCTCTCCTCCGGCCAACTCGACGCCGACCGCCGTCGTGCCCTCGAGGAGGACGCGTCCCACCGACGTGTCGGCTCGAATCGTCAAGTTCGTCCGCGCCCGCGCGGAGGTCAGGTACCCGTCGGCGGCAGACACCCGTCGACCGTCGCGCCGGGTCAGCCAGGCTCTGCCGACCCCGACCCGGAGGGCGCCGGGTCGGCTGTCGTCCCGGGGGTGGCCGAGCTCGGTCGACGCTTCGACCAGGGCGCGGTCGACCTCGCCCCACTCCGCCATCTCGGGCTGGGTGAGCGGCACGGCCAACGCTGCGAAGACGGGCTCGACGTCGCGCCATCCCCAACCCGCGCAGCCGAGGTCGCGTTCCCAGTGGTCGTAGTCGGCCGCTCGACCCCACGTGCCGACCATCGCGTTCACCGAGGACGATCCGCCGACGCCGCGGCCGAGAAGGTATGGCGTCGGCGCGGCGCGGGGCGTTCGCACGGCCGTCGAGTCGGCGAAGGTGCGGCCTGGCTCGGCGAGCGCGGTGAAGAACGAGTCGGCCTCGACCGAAGGCGACGATCCGTCAGGACCGGCTTCGAGCAGGAGCACGGTGCGCGTCGAGTCCTCCGTCAGGCGTCCGGCCAGCACGCAGCCGGCGGATCCGGCGCCGACGATGACGACGTCGTAGCGCTGGCTCACGGCGCGTCGCGCTTGGTCTCTCCGTCCAGCCCTGCGAGGTGGGCGTGGTCGTTGTAGCGCAGCACCTTCCACCGACCCGGCCGAACGAGCTGGAGCTCGGTGATCGACGTGTTCAGCGTCCAGATGTCGAACGCTCCGATCGACGGCGCACGGAGCGCTTGACGCAGCGCGGCATCGATCACGCCGCCGTGGCACGTGATCACCACCGTCTTGCCCTCGTAGCGATGCACGGTCTGGGAGATCGTCTCCCCGATGCGAAGGTGGAACGCGGCCAGCGTCTCGCCACCCGGAAACCCGATCGAGAACGGGTCACTCTCCCAATCGCGCTCGCCGTAACGGGACACGAAGTCCTCGAACGTCATGCCGTCGCAGTCCTCGCCGGGATCGTGCTCACCGAACCCGTTGACGGTCTCGACCGGCAGGTCACCGAGGGCCGGCGCGATGATCTCCGCCGTCTCCAGCGCCCGCGGGAAGTGGCTGCTGATCAGTGCGTCGACCGTGAACTCGGGCGCCTCCTGCCAGCGCTTGCGCAGCCGGTCCGCCTGTAACCGGCCCAGCGGGGACAGCCCGGTGCAGGTGCGATGGCCGCCGATCCGTCGCGCCACCGTCGTGTTGGATTCGCCGTGGCGTACGAAGATCAGGCGGGTCACAGGCCTTCACAGTACGCCGCACGCCTGCGCCTTCGGCGAAGGACGCCGGCCGGCCTGACTTTTCGTTCAATCGCGACGCGGACGCCAAGCACCGCACGTAGGGTCATGATGCATTCATCTGATGCGCCAGAAGGAGGCCAATGATGCCCGTCCCTTCAACATCCCGCTCCGACCGTGACGTGTTCTTCGACCGGTTCGAGGCCCTTACGTTCGACGACGTCGTGATCGTGCCCGGCTACAGCGAGGTCCTGCCCGACAGCGTCGACACTGCGTCGACCTTCGCCCGAGACATCAAGCTGG
>JAOBWQ010000621.1 GCA_025463425.1 Ilumatobacteraceae bacterium
ACCTGCCCGGCAAGAACTGGTTCGCCGCGTTGCCCTTCATCTGGGTCAACGGTGGCGAGATCGCCACACAGGACGGCGACAGCTGGAAGGGTGGGCTCGAGTCGGACGGCTCGATCAAGGGCCTGACTTCGTACCAGCAGTTCGTCGAGGAGACCAGTGGGGCACCGAAGGACGGCGACGACTCCAAGGACTACATCGCCTTCTGCAACGGCGAGGTCGGCATGATGCCCGCACCCGGTTGGAAGCCCGGCCAGATCATCAACCCCGACGACGGCTGCCCGGACATGGAGAACAACATCGGGGCGTTCGCGATGCCGGGCCTCACCACCGGTACGACATCGCCTGCCTTCCTCGGCGGGTCGGTCCTCGGCATCTCGAAGAACAGCGCGCACGCCGATCTGGCGTACGACCTGCTCAAGATCCTGGTCTCGAAGGGCTACCAGCAGCAGTTCGCCGATCAGGGCACGATCCCGGCGCTGAAGTCGCTGCTCGACTCGATCAGCGGCAGCGAGGGCGCCGTCGCTCAGGCGAAGGCCTCGGAGAACAGCCGGTTCACACCCGCCAGTGAGAACTGGGCCAGCGTCGAAGCCAGCAACACGCTGTCCGACATGACGGTGGCCATCGCCAGCGGCGGCGACGTCAAGGAAGAGGCCGCCAAGGCCGATGCGGCCATCGAGGCAGCCCTCAACGGCTGAGCTCGAATACCCTCGAGCCGCACCGGAACCAGGAGTACGCAGCATGGAACACGCCGACGGAATAACTCCCCGCCGTCGGCGTGTTCGGCCGCTGCCGTATGTGCTGCTCGTGCCGGCGACAGCGATCCTCGGGCTGATGCTCGGGTATCCGATCCTCCGCCTGGTGACGCTGTCGCTGCAGAAGTTCGGCCTCAAGCAGCAGTTCGGCGCTGCGGCCGACTGGGTCGGGCTGAAGAACTTCCGCAGCATCTTCGCTGACGCAGAGTTCTGGATGGTGCTGCGCAGGACGGTCGTGTTCTGTGCGGTGAACGTGGTACTCACGATGGTCCTCGGCCTCGCGATCGCGGTGCTGCTGAAGCGGCTCGGGTCGAAGATGCGTCTGCTCGTGACGCTCGGCCTGATGTTGGCATGGTCGATGCCGGCGTTGGCGAGCACCGTCATCTGGCAGTGGATCTTCGACACCCAGTACGGCATCGCCAACTGGGCATTGGGCCGCCAGGGCGAGTCCTGGCTGTCGAACCCGCTCACCTTCTACTTCGTCGCCACGATCATCGTGGTCTGGATGGGCATCCCGTTCATCGCCTTCACCCTGTACGCCGGACTGACCCAGATCCCCGACGAGATGATGGAGGCCGCGTCCATCGACGGCGCCCGACCGTGGCAGCGCTTCCGCGACATCGTCATCCCGTCGCTGAAGCCGCTCCTGCTGATCCTCACGTCGCTGTCGGTGCTGTGGGACTTCCGGGTCTTCACCCAGGTCTACGTCCTGCAGCGAGCCGGCGGCATCACCCGTGACACGAACCTGCTCGGCGTGTACGCGTACCGGACGTCCTTCGGCGGCAACCACTTCGACAAAGGAGCTGCCATCGCCATCGTGATGGTCACGATCACCGTCTTGCTGACCGTCTTCTACCTCCGCTCGATGACGAAGCAGGAGGAGCTGTGACCGCGGCGCTGCCACCCATCACCCCGCGCCCTCGGCGACGCGGCCGCAACGTCTGGGTGAACCTGCTCGGCCTCTTCGTCTTCGCGATCGCGGCGTTCCCCGTCTACTGGATGGTGCTGACGTCGTTCCGGCGTGGTGTCGACGTGCAGAAGGCGACGCCGCAGTTCCTTCCGTCGCCGGGCACGCTCAACAACTACCGCAAGGTGTTCAAACGCGACTTCTTCTGGACGGCGGTGAAGAACAGCCTGACCGTCACGCTGATCGTGTTGGTGGCGGCCTTGTTCGTCGCGTTCCTGGCCGCCGTCGCCGTCTCGCGGTTCCGGTTCCGTGGCCGACGCGCGTTCGTCATCGCCATCCTGATCGTGCAGATGGTGCCGGCCGAGGCACTGATCATCGCGCTGTTCCGCATCCTCGACGGATGGGACCTGATCAACTCCATCATCGGTCTGTCGCTGACCTACCTCGCCTTCGTCCTGCCGTTCACGATCTGGACCCTGCGTGGCTTCGTGGCCAACGTGCCCAAAGAACTGGAGGAGGCCGCGATGACCGACGGATCGTCACGAATGCGCGCGTTCATGACGATCACCTTGCCTCTCGTCGCCCCGGGCCTCGTGGCCACGGGGGTCTTCGCGTTCATCCAGGCGTGGAACGAGTTCATCTTCGCGCTCGTGGTGATGAACAAGCCCGACAAGCAGACCCTGCCCGTCTGGCTGCAGGCGTTCAACGAGGGTGCCAAGGGCACCGACTGGGGCGGCGTGATGGCCGGCTCCACGTTGATGGCGATCCCGGTCGTCATCTTCTTCCTGTTGGTCCAACGACGCGTCGTGGGCGGTCTCACGGCAGGAGCGGTGAAGGGATGATCCCCACCGATGCCGATCGTTGCCTCGTGGCCGGCTGCCTGCTCGGTTCGTTCGTCGGCACCGACGCGCCGGCGTGGCTGCTCGCTGCGGTGCGGGACGGTCTCGGTGGAGTGCTCCTGTTCGCCCAGAACGTCGTCGACGACGCGCAGGTCGCCCGGCTCTGCGGGCAACTTCGCGGCGCGCACCCTGACGTGATCATCGCCATCGACGAAGAGGGCGGCGACGTGACCCGTCTCGATGCCGCCGAGGGCAGTGGCACGCCGTGCCCGGCCGCGTTCGGGTTCGTCGACGATCCCGCGCTCACCACCGACGCAACAGCGTCGCTCGGTTCCCGTCTCAGCGCGCTCGGGATCGATCTCACCCTCGCGCCGTGTGCCGACATCAACTCCAACCCGCTCAACCCGATCATCGGCGTCCGCGCTTACGGCTCGACGGTGGGCGTCGTCAACCGGCACGTCGCCGCGGCCGTCACGGGGTTCCGTTCCGGCGGCGTCTCGGTCTGCGCCAAGCACTTCCCCGGGCACGGCGACACCAGCGAGGACACGCACCTCGGAACCGCGCGGATCGACGCGACGATGGATCTCCTCGAACGACGCGAGCTGCTGCCGTTCGCTGCCGCGATCGATGTCGGCGCGGAGGCGGTGCTGACCGCCCACCTCGTCGCTCCTGCCCTCGATTCTGCTCCGGTGTCGCTCAGTGCAGCGTGGTCGCATCACCTGCGTTCGACGATGGGCTTCGAAGGGGTCATCATCACCGACGCCTTGGACATGGACGGTGTCGCCGAGGGCCGGGGCATCCGCGGTGTCGCCGATGCGGCGGTCCGGGCCCTCGCGGCCCACGCGGACATGCTCTGCCTCGGATCGAACTTCGATGCCGTGATGACCGACGTCGTCATCGATGAGGTGGCGCTCGCGTTGGCCGAGGGCCGGCTCGACCGCGACCGGCTCCTCGCGAGCAGGAAGCGAATCGCCGGATTGCGTCGCGAACGCCCGCTCCGTCCCCGGCTCGAGCACGCGTCCGACGCAGCGCGCCGAGTGGCCGAAGCGGCTGTGGTGGTCGACGGACACATCCCGGCGGGCCCGTTCGCGGTCCTCGAATGCCGACCCCGGCTGAGCATGGCCAGCTTCAACGTCGCGTGGGGAGTTGCCGCCGACCTCGGTGCTTTCGGTTGGCAGACCACGGCGATCGCCGAATCCGACGACCTCGCTGCCGCCTGTTCGTCGTTCGTCTGCAGGGCCGGCGACGCGCCGATCGCGGTCGTCGTCCGCGATGCCGGCGTGCACACCTGGCAGCGCGACGTCATTGCCCGCTGTGCCGCCTCGTGCCCCGCCCTCGTCGTCGTCGAGCTCGGATGGCCGAGCCCGCAACCGCCCGAATGCGGTGCATACGTCATCACCCACGGAGCAGCGCGCGTCAGTGCGCAGGTCGTCATCGACATGCTGCGCGTGGGCCGGCCCGAATCGAAGGAGGGTTGATGGCAGCGATCCGCATCAACGGCTTGTCCAAGGTGTACCCGAACGGCGTCGTCGCCGTGCGCAACGTGGAGATCGACGTCGCCGACGGCGAGTTCCTCGTCCTCGTCGGTCCTTCCGGTTGCGGCAAGTCCACGCTGTTGCGGATGATCGCCGGGCTCGAGGAGGTCACGGCCGGCGAGGTCCGCCTCGACGGCCGCGACATCACCGATGCGCAACCACGCGAGCGCGACATCGCGATGGTGTTCCAGAGCTACGCGCTCTACCCGCACATGACCGTTCGCAAGAACATCGCCTACCCTCTCAAGCTGGCCCGAGTGCCGGCAGCCGAGATCGCCACACGGGTGGACGAGGCGGCGCGGATGCTGCAGTTGGAGGCAGTGCTCGATCGCAAGCCCGGGCAGCTCTCCGGCGGACAGCGCCAGCGCGTCGCGATGGGCAGGGCCATCATCCGCAGGCCGGCCGTGTTCTTGATGGACGAGCCGCTGTCCAACCTCGACGCCAAGCTGCGCGTCCAGATGCGCGCCGAGATCTCGCGGCTGCAACGCGGCTTCCGCACGACGACCATCTACGTCACCCACGATCAGGTCGAGGCGATGACGATGGGTGACCGCGTCG
>JAOBWQ010000624.1 GCA_025463425.1 Ilumatobacteraceae bacterium
ATGATGCTGGCGTGGTTCAGCGCATCGGAGATCACCGCGTCACCCTCTTCGAGCAGCGCATCGAACAGACCACCGTTGGAATCGAAGCACGAAGGGAACAGGATAGTGTCGTCCATTCCCAGGAACCCGCTCAGCCGCTGCTCGAGAGCGCGATGCGGGGTCTGGGTGCCGCAGATGAAGCGGACCGAGGCCATGCCGTAGCCGTAGCGATCGACAGCGGCGTGGGCTGCGGCGACGACGTCGGGATGGTTGGCCAGTCCGAGGTAGTTGTTCGCGCACAGGTTGATCAGGTCGCCGCCGTCGGTGCGAACGTGCCCACCCTGCGGGCTGTCGATCACCCGCTCGCGCTTGAACAGACCCGATCGATCGAGCTCGGCGAGGGAAGCATCCAGCCGGTCCACCAACGCTGCGTCCACTCGCCGCTCCATTCGGGTGCTCAGACGGGAGCACCGAGCCCGAGTGCAGCGTAGAACGGATCGTTCAGATGTGCGTACTGCCCGAGGCTGCGCGAGTTCTGCAGCTCCACGCTCGTCCCATCGACGAGCTGGAACATGATCCGTCCGCTGCCGTTCTGCGCGGCTTGGACCCGAACGGCGTGCCATGGCCACTCGGCGACCTTGCGGACGATCTTGACCGACGTGCCGCGCGGCTTGTAATGGAACGAGATCAGGCGGGTCGGTGTGACCGCCATCAGCACGGTCAATGGGAACCCGTTGGCGCGCTTCTTCTGGCGGTGGCGCATGATCATGCCGGCCAGCGGCGACAGCTGGCTGACCGCCATGGACTTCATCGAGCCGGCACGGGTGAGCACGCCCACCGCGAGGACCTGCTCTTCGGGAACCGCGTACTGGGCCGTGGTCCGATACATGTCGATGTAGTGCTGAACTGATTTCATGCGAGCAGCGTGACACCGGCCGACTGCCTGGCCGAGAGTAGCGACTACTCAGATTTCGCTGGTGGCAATACTCACCCCGAGTCGATCACTCCACCGTGCCGTACGCCGCTCGACCACCTGTTGCGGCGGTGGCGGTGGCGTCCACCTCGGCGACCGACGCGTCGAGATCGTGGAGGAACTCGGCGAGCTTGCCATCGTGGATCGCGTTGACGGTGAGGTGCAGCGATGCCGGCGGACCCTGCCTGTCGACGAACCAGCCGCGCCGCCACAGCGCGTCGGCTACGGCGAAGATGTCCAGCGCTTCGGCATCCGCAGCGCCGAAGGTGACCAGGCACGTGTCGGGCAGGGCGCGCAGCACGAGCTTCGGTCGGGCGTGCACGCCGGCGACGAGCTCGTCCGTGGCGCGTCGGGCCTGCGCGGCGAGGCGGAGGTACCCGTCGTCGCCGAGGTGGTTGATCACGGCCCACGCAGCGCCCATCGATCCACCCGACTTCGTGCCGAGGATGCCCGACGATCCGTACAGGCCGCCGAGCCAGTTGTCGGTCACGTAGGTCTGGTAGCTGCGCAGCGTCTTGTTGCGGTAGGCGATGACCGACGCGCCCTTCGCGGTGTAGCCGAACTTGTGGAGGTCCACGGACATGCTCGTGACGCCGTCGACGGCGAAGTTCCACGGCGGGATGTCGTGGCCGAGGCGGGCCAGGTAGGGCAGGATCACACCGCCCATGCATGCGTCCACGTGGCAGCTGATTCCCCGCTCGGCGGCGATCGCGGCGATCTCGGTGATCGGATCGATGACGCCCTGCGGGTACTGCGGTGCGGACCCGACGACGAGAACCGTGTCGTCGTCGATCGCGTCGGCCATCGCCGCGCTGTCTGCTCGCCAGTCCGCTCGCACCGGCACCCGCCGGCTCTCGACGCCGAAGTAGTAGCACGCCTTCTCGAACGCTGCGTGGGCGCTCGTCGGCAGGACGACGTTCGGCGTCGACACGTTGCGCTCCTTGCGGCCCCGTTCGCGCGAGCCCTTCACCGCGAGCAGGATGCTCTCGGTACCGCCGGAGGTCATGAAGCCTGCCGACCCCGGCGGCCCACCGAGCCAGCCGAGCGCGATGTCGACCACTTCGGCCTGGATCGTGCGCAGGCTCGGGAACGCGTCGGTGTTCAATGCGTTCTCCGAGCTGAACCGCTGGTATGCCTGCTCGGCCAGCGCGACCACGTCGTCACCGCCGTGGTAGGTCAGTGTGAACGCTCGTCCGTCGCGCCAACGGACGTCGTGCGCCTTGAGCTCGTCGAGCGCATGCAGCGCTTCCTCAGCGGATAGACCGGTGGTGCGCAGCGCCATGGGTCGACACTACGTTGACCCGGCATGAGTCGAGTGACCGTCGAGGCGATCAACGAGTTCCTCAGCGCCGAGTTCCCCGGCAACAGCAACCGCTGCGAGTCCGTGGGCGATCGCTGGGCGGTGGCGCGGATGGACGCCGGCGCAGGGAACCTCCGCCCGGGCGGCATCATCAGCGGCCCGACGGTGTTCGGCATCTGTGACGCAGCGCTGTACTACGCGTGCTTCACGGTGATGGGCATCGTGCCGATGGTGCTGACGAGCGAGATGTCGATCCGCTTCCTGCGCCCGGCGCGAGGCGAGGCGCTGCGCGCGCGTGCAGAGTTGCACCACGCCGGCCGGCGATCGTTGATCGGATCGGTGATCGCCTGGACCGACGACCCCGACAAGCCCGTTGCTGCGGCACAGGGCACATACGTGGCACCCGCGGGCGCACAGGCACAGCGCTAGCCTCGGCGCGATGAGTGAAGCAACGAAGCCAGAAGTCGCCATCCCCGACGGCGACGCCCCCCAAGAGTTGGTCATCGAGGAGATCGTCATCGGCGACGGTCACGAGGCCACCAAGGGCATGGCTGTCGACGTCCACTATGTCGGCGTCGCGTGGAGCACCGGCAAGGAGTTCGATTCCAGCTGGGATCGTCGCGACACGTTCCAGTTCCGCCTCGGCGCCGGTCAGGTCATCGGCGGGTGGGACCAGGGTGTCGCCGGGATGAAGCTCGGTGGCCGCCGCCGCCTGACGATCCCTCCGCACCTCGGCTACGGAGCCCAGGGCGCCGGTGGCGTGATCAAGCCGAACGAGACGCTCGTCTTCGTCGTCGACCTGCTCGGCGCGCGCTGATCCGCCAGAGCACGGTCTAGATCAAGCGCAGATCGACACGGTCGAACTGCACGATCACCAATCGATCGATCCCGATCCGCTCGAAGAAGCGGCGTCGGGCGGAACCCGGATCGCGCAGCTCCTCGCTGGTGCGCTCCCAGGTCGTCATCACCAGTGGCTTCGTCCCGTCGGGGCGGGCCTCGCGCGCTGCGTCGACGATCTCCTCCATCCGGGGATGGTTCGAACGCACGTTGATGCCGTCGACGAGCCCGTCGTGGGTCATGGCCGCGAGCCGGGCCAGCGCCACGCTGTTGACCCCGACGATCAGCGGAATCGGCGCCGGAGGGCGCGGGAAGCCGGTGACGGCACCGAGCGATCCGGTGCTCCACATCTCCGTCGCTGTGGTCAAGAAGTCGGTCAGCCGGCGATGTCGTGTGGCGAGATCGTCGCTGAGCTCGATGCCGAGCGCAGCGTGCTCGGCCCCGTACGGCGACGCCGGGGACGCGCCCGCGCCGATGCCGAGCCAGAACCGTCCGTCGGCGATCTGCTGCGCCGTCGCTGCTGCCGCGGCGAGCACGCCGAGCGGCCGGTTCCAGACGTTGGCGACGAGCGTCCCGATGCCGATCGTGGAGGTGACCGCTGCCAGTGCGCCGCTGAGCGTGCATGCCTCGAGCATCGAGTCGCCGCCCATCACCTGACCGGCGATGTGGTCGACCACCCAGGCCACGCCGTAGCCGGCCGACTCGGCCGCCAGCACTGCGTCGCGCATCTCCACCCAGGGTGTGGTGGCCGAGTTGAACTGCACATCGAGGATCACCCATCGAGTCTGGCAGCGGCCGCCACCCGGGCTAGACATGGCACACACCAGAAGGGGGTTCGCCATGGGGATCGATCAGGTCGCGGTCAAGGCATTGGCCGCGCGGGCACATCGCGAGGTCGACTCCGGACTCCTGCCATCGGCACAGATCGCCGTCGCGCACGCCGGCGAGCTGGTGGAGTTCGAGACGTTCGGGGACGCCACCAACGACACCCGCTACGTCGTCTACTCGGCCACGAAGGCCTTCGTCGCCGGCGCCGTGTGGGCGCTGATCGGCGATGGCCTGATCGACGTCTCCAAGCGGGTCGTCGAGTACGTCCCGGAGTTCGGCACCAACGGCAAGGACGTGATCACGCTGGAGCAGGTGATGCTCCACACCGGTGGGTTCCCGGCGGCGCCGCTCAGCCCGATCGAGGGCGACACCAGCGCGGGTCGCGTCGCCGCGTTCGCCAAGTGGCGGCTCAACTGGGAGCCGGGGTCCACGTACGAGTACCACCCGTCATCGGCGCACTGGGTGCTGGCGGAGGTGATCGAGCGGGTCACCGGACGCGACTTCCGCGACATCGTCGAGGAGCGGGTCACCACGCCCGCCGGCCTCGGTCGAGTGCTGGGCGACGTTCCGCACGTCGCCGCGGAGCTGATCGTGGTGGGCGAGCCGGCGACACCCGACGAGCTGGAGGCCGTGCTCGGCGTCCGCTCGATCGACGTCGGCGAGGTCACGACCGCGGCGCTGATGGGGTTCAACGATCCAGCGGTGCAGCGCGTCGGCATGCCGGGCGGTGGCGGTGTGATGCGCGCAGCGGACTTGGCCCTGTACTACCAGGCTGTGCTCCACAACCCGGGCCGCATGTGGGACCCCGCCGTGCTCGCCGATGTCACCTCGAACGTGCGCAACCGCCTTGCCGACCGGCTCACCGGGCTCCCGGCGAACCGCACCCTCGGGCTCGTCCAGGCCGGCGACGACGGACGCAGCAACCTGCGCGGCATGGGCCACACGGTGTCGCCGCGGGCATTCGGTCACAACGGTGCCAAGGGCCAGATCGCGTGGGCGGATCCTGCCACCGGGCTCAGCTTCGGCTACTGCACCAACGGCCTCGACGAGCACTTCCTGCGTGAGGCGCGGCGGACGACCTCGATCGCCAGCATGGCCGGGAGCTGCGGCACGCCCGACTGACGGACAGGGTTGATCAACGCGACGCTGTGTTGTCGACCACGAGCCGCAGGCGCGGCGCGGCCGCGACCCGCAGCAGTGTCGGCTGCTGGGGCACCGCACCACGACGGCGCTGCGCCGGCACGACGAGGAACCGCCAGGCGAGAACGCCGTACCCAGCGCCGATCGCGATCGTGATCAGCAACAGATCGAACGGAGAGGCGGCACCCATGATCAGTCCATCGGCACAGGAGTCCACGGGCTCAAGGACTTCTTCCGAGATTCTTGCGAATCGCCGCCGCGTGAAGCAGCTTGAAGCGCTGTCCCCAAATGTCCGCGTCACGCGGACATCCGGTGACAGCACTTCATGCGGCGAGCAGCGCTAGGGCCTCGATCATCCGGTCGGCGACCCAGTTCGGCCGGTCACGGACATCGTCGTGCGTGAACGTGATCACCGTGTTGCCGAGCAGGGTGAGCTCGGTGCGGCGCTGCTCGTCGCGCTGGCGCTCACGACGGCTCGAATGTGTGCCGTGGCCGGCGAGCTCGACGACGAGGCCACCTGCAAAGAACGCGTCGACCCGCGCGACGGTGCGCGCCTGCGTGCGCCACACCTTCTGCAGCGTCGGCCGGGGAAGACCAGCTCGACGGACGAGGGCCAGAAACCAGCGTTCGAGACGGCTCTCGCCGCCCGTGTCGACAAGGGCGTCGAGCAGCGCTCGTCCGTGGTTGATCCCGCCTCGGTGCCGTGCGATCACTGCGGCACGCAGCCGTTGTTCGCTGACCAACTTCAGCCGGATCGCCGAGTCGATCGCGTTCTCGACCTCGGGTCGCGTGAACGCGAACAGCGGCGCGTCGAGGATGAGCCGATGCGCATTGAGACAGCGGATGCCGTCCACCGTGACCGTGTCCAGTGTTGACAGCTCGAGAGACGTCGATGCCACCCGATGTGGTGTCGCCGCGTTCCGATGCGTGCGACCGACCAGGAGCTCGATCTCGTCGCCGACGAATCCATCGAGCCCGTTCAATCGTGCAGCGGTCCTGCCGCCCGCATAGCCGAAACCTCGCACGTCCGTTCCCGCCGCCCAAACAGAACGATGCCACGACGGAGGCGAGCCGACGATGGCGAACGAGCTCGGCCCGAGGCGTTCGATCCTGCCCTGCGTCACCCAACGGCTGCGGGCACGACGGTCGACACCGATCTCAGCGAGCTGAGCCACGCTGATGGCGCCGTACTGAGCCGACGCGAGTGCCGCCATCCGGGCGAATCGATCATCCATTCACGAATCGTGCCCGAGGGGTGTGACGGTCGGATTCGTGAACCGCTGTCACTGCATGTCCGCGTGACGCGGACATGGGGGGACAGCGGCGGGATCAGCGGTCTCCGGCGATCCGGCGCCAGATGGGGCGGGGGGTGATGCGCAGCAGGGCGAACAACGGGCCGAGCACGCGTGGCACGTGAACGATCCGACTCTTCTCGCTCGTGAGCGCGTCGGCGATGGCATCGGCCACGGCCTCCGGGGTGGTCGCGAACGGCGCCGGGCGCAGTCCGGTGGTCATCTTGCTGGTGACGAAGCCCGGGCGGATCACGTGCACCAGGACACCGCTTCCCGCGACGGCATCGGCGAGGCCGAGAGCGAACGCGTCGAGCCCGGCCTTCGCCGAGCCGTACAGGTAGTTGGAACGTCGCGGGCGGAGGGCGGCGACCGACGACAGCACGACGATGCTGCCGAACCCACGTTCCACCAGGTACTGGGCAATGTCCGTGAGCGCGGTCGCCGGTCCACTGAAGTTGGATTCGAACAACGACGCGGCGGACGCGCTGGTGGCGGCGATGCCGGCACCGTGGCCGAGGCTGCCGACGGCACACAGCACGAGGTCGATCCCGCCGAGCGCCTCGGCGGCCGTCTCGACCAACGGAACGTGGCCGGTCGGATCCAGCGCGTCCCACGCGACGATCGTCACCTCGGCGATCGGGAGCGGGTTGGTCTCGAGCCGTCGTTCCAGCGCTTCGACGTCGCGCGCTGCGAGCACGACGCGGTCGAGCCCGGCGTCGGCCAGCCGGTGCAGTGTGGCCAGCGCGATGTCGCTGTTGCCGCCGAGGACAAGGGCGGTCCGGGCCGCAGTCATCCGTTGACGAACGCGACGATCGTGGGGGCGAAGGCGGGCGCGCCGACGGCACCGAGGTGGTCGCCGTCGATGACCGTCAGCTGCGCGCCCGGAATCGCCTCGGCCAGTACGTGCGGCCGAACCGCGAGTGGATCGTCGCGTCCGGCGAGGACCAGCGTCGGCGCAGTGATCCGGTCCAGGTCGATCGGCGAGCGGTGGACCCTGGCGGCCTGCGCTGCGAGTGCGAACCGATCGGCTCCCGTGTGGTCAGCGAACCGCCGGAACGATGCGGCGGTCGGATCGGTGATCGTCGCCGGATCATCGGCGCGGAGTGCGGCCTGGAGAAGATCCGGGGCGAGTGCGCGGGTGTCGACGCCGCCACGCTCGACGACTCCGGCGCCGACACCGCCGATCACGAGTCGCCGGACGCGTGGCTCGGTCGATCCGACGACCAGTGCGACGATCGCGCCCATCGAGTATCCGACCAGATCGAACTCGTCGACGCCGAGCACGTCCGCCAGGGCCGCGACGTCGGCGGCCATCTTCGCCTCGCCGTAGAACGCCGGATCGTGGGGATGGTCGGAGCGACCGTGGCCGCGGGCGTCGAGCGCGACGACACGTCGGCCGGAGTCGGTCAAGGCAGCCACGACGCCGGGCAGCACCCAGTTGAGGTTCGCGTTCGCGGCGAACCCGTGGTGGAGCAGAACCGGTGGCCGCGAGGTGTCGCTGCCCCAATCGTCGTACGCGATCTGCAGACCGTCGGACGAGGTGAACCAGAGTGGGCCGTTCATCCAGTCAGTATTGCCGGGGTCAGGTCGGTACCCATGCGGCGTGGAACCCGTACGGGACACGACGGGGGAGCGCGATGCTGGCGACGGGTCCGGCGGTGACATCGCTCGCGTCGATGATCACGAGGTCACTGACCCCGGTCGCCTCGTCGTGCACCACGCCGAGCAGGTAGCCGGCGTCGTCGTCGAGATCGCTGCCCGCGGGCACGAACAGCCACTCGCCGGCGTGCCGTGACGGGCCGGGATCCCACTCGGTGCGACTGTTATCGCGGTAGTCGTG
>JAOBWQ010000628.1 GCA_025463425.1 Ilumatobacteraceae bacterium
GGTTGAATCCGGCCCGGGCCCGAATTGCCGCGGCCGATTTCAGTCCAGCCGTTACACTGCCGACAGCATTACGAGCGGCGCAACCTCCGGCAACGGTGGACGTGCCCGGCAACCTGGGACCGAACGCCCCAAGGTGCCTCCATCTCCGGATGGGATGTGGTCGGGTCCCCCGGCAACAAAGGCTTCGGCCGCTCGGAGTGCGCCACGTAGCAGCGAGAGGAGGAACTGATGGACGCAGCATTGCCAGTCACCGGAGCGTGGCTGCCCGGCATGCCGGCCGGCCGGCGTCAGTTCGTCACCATCGCCAGCGGGCACCCGCTCGCGCTCGACGGCGGCACGACGCTGAGCGACGTCGTCGTCGGCTACGAGACATGGGGCAGGCTGGATGCGCGGGCATCGAATGCGATCCTGCTGTGTCATGCGTGGACCGGCGACAGCCACGCGGCCGGCCCTGACGCGCGGGGCCAGGGGAGTGGCTGGTGGGAGGGCGTGATCGGGCCCGGCCTGGCCATCGACACCGACCGCTGGTTCGTCGTGTGTGCCAACGTGCTCGGCGGATGCCAGGGCTCGACCGGCCCGGCGTCGCCCCATCCCGTCGATGGCAAGCCGTACGGCTCACGCTTTCCGGTGATCACGATCCGCGACATGGTGCGCGTGCAGGCTCGCCTCGCAGACCACCTCGGCGTGCGCGTCTGGCACAGCGTGGTCGGTGGATCGATGGGCGGCATGCAGGTGCTCGAGTGGGGCATCACCTACCCGACCCGGGTCAAGTCGCTGGTGCCGATCGCGACGTGCGCGCAGGCGACGGCGCAGCAGATCGCGTGGGGAGCGATTGGTCGACGGGCGATCCTGCTGGACGACAAGTGGCGCGGCGGCGACTACTACGACGCCGATCCCGGGGACGGGCCGTGGCAAGGGCTGGCCGTGGCGCGGATGGTCGCGCAGGTCACGTTCCGCAGCGACAACGTGTTCACCGACCGCTTCGGGCGCGAGCTGGCAGATGGCGCAACACTGCGCAACGGCTTCGACATGTGGCAGCGGTTCGAGGTCGAGCGCTACCTCGATCATCACGGCGAGAAGCTGATCCGGCGGTTCGACACGAACAGCTACCTGCTGATCGGCAAGGCGATGGACCTCCACGATGTCGGACGCGGCCGCAATGGACTCGCCGCGGCGATGGCCAGGATCTCAGTGCCCACGCTGACGATGGGCATCTGGAGCGACATGCTGTACCCCTCGTACCAGCAGCGCCAGATCCACGCGATCCTCAGCGCGCAGGGCACGCCGTGCAACTACGTCGAGATCGATTCACCGCACGGGCATGACGCGTTCCTGATCAACCTGGATCAGGTCGGTCCGCCGATCGGGGCGTTCCTGGACGCCCAGTCCTCGGCGTCGTAGCACGCGTCGAGGGCGCCCGCGTTGTGGCTTCGCGCACCGCTGCACCATCGGTGCGGTTCACGGCGATCGCCTCCAACACCGGGATCGCCTTGCTCTTCGCGGGAAGTCGGATGGCGATCATGTCGGGCATGTTCGGATCGGTGTTGCCGCCGAGGATGTACAGCACTCGGTTGCGCAGCGGCGTCTCGGTCTGGCCGACCACCGACCACGTCGAGCTCTTCGGCCCGCGCCGTTTGACCAGGCCCGCAGCGGATGCCATGGAGCCGGTCGGGCGATCGATCGCCAGCGAGCCGCGGCGCGGGCGCACCTCGACCCGGTTGCCGTGCGTCGTACTGATCCGCAGCTCGCGCCATCGACCCGACGGCAGGCCGTTGCGGCTCATCCCTTGGCCGAAGCAGATCATCCGGTCGCCGTCTTTGCTGACCCAATGCGGTTCCATCTTGTGCGACGCCCACAGCATCAGCCCGCAGCCACCGACGACGGCGATGAGGATCAGCACGGACGCCATCTCGGCAGTTTCGCACACCATCGTTCGGCGACGAAGGCGGTGGCCGTCGCTCGCCGGATCGTCGTGTCGGAGGGGGATACACGGTCGGTGTCCGGATCTGCGAGACTGACGCAGATATGAAGTTGCTGTTCCTGAACCCAGCCGGGCGCGTCGCGGGTGCTCGCCTCGGTGTGCTCGCCGACTCCATCAACGACTCCAGCAGCACGCGCAAGGTGTACCTGCTCGCGGGTGGGCTGGCGTTGCTCGGCATCTTGCTGGTGGTGATCACGGTGTGGTTCTGGCGGTCGACCAAGCACGACCCGGAGCTGCTCGCTCCGCTCGAGGTGATCGGAGGCCGTCGGTTCCGTCGCCTCGACGGGGGCTCCCAGCAGGTCGCGCTCGACACAGCCCGCCCGGAGGCCGCCACCCCGATGCGGTGGGGCGTGCAACGTGGCGGGGCCAGTGGTGGTCCGGAGATCGATCTGCGTGCCAGCTCACGCACGGGCTTGGCCGGTTACGACGACCTCCACGATCCAGCGCTGATCGCTGTTGCCGTCGCGGAGGCGGCCGAAGACGGCACCGCGACGCCACTCGCCGCTGCTGCCAGCTCGCCGTCCTCCGCGGGGTCGCCATCGTCTCCGGCTTCGGGGGCGTCCCCCGCCGCGGCGTCGGCCGGCGCGACGGACGACATCGACTCAGCTCTCGCTGCCGTCGGCGCCAAGGTCGATCCTCCCGCTGATTCGTCCGGTACATCTGGTTCGGCTGACGGCGCCCGTGCCGGCTCCGTCGTCGAGGACGAGCCGGCGTCGAAGCCGCCGAGTTCCGGGGCCGCCGCGACTCGAACGGGCATCGGTCAGGCCGACGCAGGGTGGGACGGCTCGGTCGAGCTGATGTCCACGACATCGCGCGGCGCGGCCAAACCGGTCGAGCCGTTGGTGATCGTGCCCGTCGATCACGAGGTGCGACCGTCGACGATGATGCCGCTCGCCGTCGAGCCGCAGCGTCGTGCGCCGGCGGCCGTCGCCCGCGACGCGGAGCCCGAGGACGCCACGTCGGTCGCGGACCGCCCGGACGATGAACCGGCCAGCATCGACCCGCTGCTGCGCATGTTCCGCAACGACGGCTGACTCGTACGTCGATGCCGGGCGTTGGTCCCGGGTACCGTGGGCGCATGGCTGCCTTCGATGTCGATGAGATGCTGACCCGGTTCCGTGAGCGGGCTGCGGCTGTCAAGAAGCGGCCCCTGCCGCCCGTCGCCGGCCAAGAGCGGCAAGCCTTCCTGGACCAGGCGAACACCGATTTCCAAGATTTTGCCATCATCGGCGACGCCGTCGGAGCCATCGAGGACGGCGTGTTGGTGCTGCGCGTCGACCTCCGTCCACCGGATCAACGCTGACCTGGTGACCGTCGGTTCCGACGGCCAGTTCCGGATTGCGCAGTGTCCGGTCCGGCCGAGGAGTTGCTAAAGTACGGGACGCAAATCTGCGGATGTGGCTCAGCTGGTAGAGCATCACCTTGCCAAGGTGAGGGTCGCGAGTTCGAATCTCGTCATCCGCTCGA
>JAOBWQ010000636.1 GCA_025463425.1 Ilumatobacteraceae bacterium
GGGCGTGCAGCTGATCCCACGCGTCGGCCGCGAACTCGAGGTCGGACCGTGCCTCGGCGTCCATCGCCTCCGCACGGAGTCCGAAGACCCGAACGGGAAGCGTTCCGTCGGCCAACTCGCGCGCGCGGGCGATGGTCGCGATGCAGTCCTGATGTCGGCCTTGCGCTGCATCGATGTAGGCGCCGATGAGCAGCGCGTTCGGCACGGCGGCGTCCCAGTTGACGACCTGGCGTAGCTCTGCCGCTTCGGCCAGCGCGCTGCGCGCGATGTTCCAGGAACCGCGCCGCAGGGCCAGTTCGGCCTGAGCCACCAGCGTGCTGCCGAGCACGCCGAGCGCGTTCTGCTCGCCGACGGCGCGCAGCAGCTTGGCCAACACGGCCTCGGCGCGATCGAACTGCTCGACATGGCAGAGCAGCACGATCACCGCGTCCAAGGGCAGCTCGCCGGTCAGCGCGCGGGGGTCGTCGAGGATCATCTCCCACGGTGCGCCGAGCAGCGACGCCGGCGGCTGGTCGCCGGCGAACCATCCAAGCAACTCACCGGTGATCGCGACGGCTGGGGAATCCGGTTCGATCGCGCGTGCCAGCGCGAGGAGTCGTTGCGCTTCGGCGATGTAGAGATCCATGTACGCCTGCTGCGAGGTCGCCAACAGACCGCGCACGGCACCGGTCGGGTTCGACGCCGCTGCCGCGGCGAACGCGGCGGCGGTGACAGGGTCGTAGCCGCCGAGGCGGGTCTTGGACAGGAGCACCATCTGGTCGGCGAGGCGGTCGACGTACTGGTCGCCCCCGATGGCGTCCGCGACCAACGTCGCCACGCATCGCTCGGCGTGCTCGGCGGAACCGCCGAGCACGTACGCCTCGAACGCTGCGTGCCGACATCGCGCGGCCTCGACGGGGTCGGCCGCGCGCAAGGCGGCGCGCTCCCACGCCAGTCCCGATTCCGCGTGGGCGCCGGCCGATGTCGCCGCCCGGGCCGCTGCCTCCATCGCCGACCGGGCGCCCTCGTCAGGTCCGTCGGCAACGGCGTCCAACAACCAGGCTCGGCGTGCCGTGTCGTCGATCGAGCCGGCGATGGTCACCATCGCGGCCCGCAACGCCTCGACCGGTGCAGCTTCCACGACGACCGAACGGACGAGCGGGTGGCCCCAGGCGATCGTGCGACCCATTCCGATCAGGCGTTCGGTGACGGCCGGTTGAAGTGCGGAGCTGCGCAGCCCGACGGCGCGGAGTAGATCATCGAGGCCGGCCCGAGTGGTGGCTCCGGTCAGCGCGACGATCGCGAGCGCGAGCCGGCAGTCGTCGGGGAGCTCGGCGACCCGATCGCGGAACAACGACGAGACCGGACCCGTCGGCGACATCTCGAGTGGCAGCGGCTCGCGACCGTTCCGCTCTTCCGGCGTCAGCGAGGCGATCAACTCGACCACCGCGAGCGGGTTGCCATCCGCCGATCGGTGCACGGCCCGACCCGTGGCACTGCTCGTGTCCGGATCGACGCGACGCGCGATGGCCAGCGTGTCGAGTGGCTCCAGGCCGACCAGATCGATCTGTTCGTCGAGCATCGAAGCGATGATCGGCGGCAGCTCACGGGCGGCGACGACGATGAGGATCGGAACGTCGTGCAGACGGATCCCGGCGAAGCCGAGCGTCTCGATGGTTGCATCGTCGAGCCACTGCGCATCATCGACGACGATCGCCAGCGGCCGTTCGTTCGCGGCGCGCTCGATCAGGGTCAGCGCACCGGCCATCGCCGCGAAACGCACGTTCGGATCCGGTGCGGTCGCCAGCGCGAAGACGTGCTCCAGCGCGGCGCGCTGCGGCGCAGGTACGTCGGGGAGATCGCCGAGGAGGGGGTACAGCAGTTGGTGTGCTCCCGCCCACGGCACGTGGGTGCTGGCCTCGTGACCGACGGCGCGCAGGATCGTGCAGCCGTCGAGGGTCAGGTCGGCGAGCAGCGTCGACTTGCCGATGCCGGCCGGTCCACTGATGCCCACCATCCGTACCTCGCCGCGGAAGGCCGCGTGCGACGCGTCGCGCAGCCGCTCGCGTTCCGCCTGTCGCCCGAACATCGCCGGATCGTACTGCCCGACGATGATCCGCCGGGCGAGTGGCTGCCGCCGCCGATTCTCACCTCGTTCACACCGACGCGACCCCGCGTGCTCGCCCGGGTCGGCGAAGATCTGTGCCGATGAGCGGGCCGAGTCGGAAGCAACAGCGCGCAGCCACGCGCAATCGCAACGTCCGTCGCCGGTCGGCCCTGGCCCAGCGAACGGAATCGGTCCGTCGGGGCAAGGCAGCCGAAGGCTCCGGTCCGCCTGGCGTCCATCGTCGGAACCTGGCGATCGTGGTCGTGGCCGTGCTCGTCGTCGGCGCGGCGATCTTCGTGTACGCCCGGTCGATCGGCGGCTCGCCGTCGCCGAGCCAAGAGCTGGAGGCGACCCCGACCGCCGACACCAGCAACGGCCTGTTCCCGTTCGATCCCCCCGACGCGTACACGGTGACGTATCGGCATGTTGCCTACGACGGCAGTGATGCGACGACCACGACGCAGCAGTACTCCGTGGCGCGCCCCTTCGAGGCGCGTGTCGTCAGCCTGAACGGCGAGCCGCCAGGGGGCGGCGAGCAGTGGTCGGTGACCACGACGCTCGGACTGTACGAGCAGTCGACCGCGGATGACGGCGCGACGACCCAGGTCGCTGCGCCGGCAACTGGGCTCGGCGACTACCGGCTCGACGCGAGCATCGACGACCTCGTCACCGACGGCACCTTCGTGCGCCGAGTCCTGCGCACTCTGCTCGGCCGGCAGTGCCAGGTCTACCGGACCGGATCGCCGGCCGAGGCGTACACGATCACCGCGCCCACCGCCGAGAACTTCGTCGACCTCTGCATCGATCACTCCGGGATCGTGCTGGAGGAGCTGGCCGTGGCGTCCGGTGCAGTCAGCGAGCACCTCGTCGCGACGGCGATCGACATCACGCCGACGCTCACCGATGCGGACTTCCCGATCACCACTGCGCCGAGCGGGTCGGGAACACTGAACGAGATCGCCCGCGACACCTCGCCGGTGCCGGGCTACTGGGCGATGTCGACGGTGCCCGACGG
>JAOBWQ010000638.1 GCA_025463425.1 Ilumatobacteraceae bacterium
GTCAGCCGTTCCGTTACGACCGCATGTTCGCGCTCGCCGATCCGCCCGACTACGAGCCAGCGTTCGAGGACAGTGTCGCTGCGCTGGCTGCCCGGTCCGGACGGACCGCGGCGGAGCTGGTCTACGACCACGTCCTCGGCGACGACGGCCGAGCGATGCTGTACGTACCATTCCTGAACTACTCCGACGGCAGCCTCGACGCAGCTCGGGAGATGCTCGAGCACCCGCATTCCGTGCTCGGCCTCGGTGACGGTGGCGCTCACGTCGGCACGATCTGCGACGCCAGCTTCCCGACGACGATGCTGACCCACTGGGTGCGCGATCGCACACGCGGTCCGCTGCTCGACCTCGCGTCCGTCGTCGCCAACCAGACGTCGCGCACCGCCGCAGCGGTCGGCCTGCTCGATCGCGGCGTGATCGCGCCGGGCATGCGGGCCGACATCAACGTCGTCGACCTCGACAACCTCCGCCTGCACCAGCCGAGCGTGGCCTACGACCTTCCCGCCGGTGGGCGGCGGTTCCTGCAACGCGCCGATGGCTATCTCCACACGATCGTCGCCGGCGTCCCCACCTACGCCAACGGCGTGCACACCGGCGCGCTGCCCGGCCGGCTCGTGCGTGGCGCCCGCCCGGCACCGTCCCCGATCTCCACATTCACATCCACATCCTCGACGTCCACGTCCTCCACGAACGGAGCCTCCTGATGGTCATGACCGACAACCAACCCGCCATCGCGCCCGCGCCCTGGCCGTATCCGGTGATCAGCGCCGACTCGCACATCACCGAGCCGCCGAACACCTACATCGACTTCATCGATCCGGCGTACCGCGACCGTGCGCCGCGCATGGTCGACGCCGGCGACGCGATCGGCGACGTGTTCCAGATCGACGGGATGAAGCGGCCGGTGCCGATGGGCCTCGTCGCCGCCGCCGGAAAGCCACCGGAGGAGATCCGCGTGACGGGCGTCCGCTTCGCCGAGCTGCACCGTGGCGGCTGGGATCCTGATGCGCGGATGGCCGACCAGCTCCGCGACGGCGTCGCCGCCGAGGTCATCTACCCGACGGTCGGCATGCAGCTCTGCAACCACCCCGACGCCGACTACAAGAAGGCGTGCTTCGACGCCTACAACCGGTGGATCGCCTCCTACTGCGGCGCCCACCCGACCCGGCTGCTCGGCGCCGGTCAAACGGCGATGCGCTCCCCGCAGGAGGGCATCGCCGACCTGATGGCCATTCGTGCGCTCGGACTGCGCGGGGTGATGATGCCAGGTCTGCCGGGCTGCTCCGACGACTACGACTCGCCGATCTGGGACCCGTTCTGGGAAGCCGCGATCGAGCTCGGCCTGCCGCTGTCGTTCCACATCCTCACCACCCGTAGCGGGGAGACCCGGGGCCCGAAGATGAATGGGTTCCTGTCGATCGTGCGTGGCTGCCAGGACATCATGGGCATGCTCGTCCTGGGCGGTGTTTTCGAGCGTCACCCAGGTCTGCGCGTGGTGTGCGTCGAAGCCGATGCGGGGTGGGTGCCGCACTTCATGTATAGGATGGACCACGCCTACAAGCGGCACCGCTACTGGCTCACCGCCGGCCAGGAGTTGTCGAAGCTGCCATCGGAGTACTTCGCCGAGAACATCTACGTCACGTTCCAGGACGACTGGACTGCGTTCAAGTTCGCCGACGACATGAACTGGAAGCGGTTGATGTGGGCCAACGACTTCCCACACAGCGACTCGACGTGGCCGTGGAGCCAGGCGATGCTGGCCGAGCACACCAAGTCCCTCTCCGCGGACCAGCAGGAATCCATCCTGTGCACCAACGTCGCCGATCTCTACGGCGTCGACCTCACGACTCTGGCGCGTCAGAGCGCGTAGGTCCGCACCAGGCGCAGCACGGCGGCGACGTCGGGTCCGGAGCCGGTCAGTGACGTGCACTCCGGCGCGACTCGCCGCGCAGCGACATCGCAGAACTCGACCGCGCTGCCGCTGATCGTCGTCACGGCAGGTTGATCGGGGTCGAACTTCCACGCATCGCCCTGTGGCCCGACGAGGTCCAGCGCAACAGGTCCAGCCATCGACATGTCGTCCCGTTCGAACGCGTACGGAAGCGTGCGCCAGGCGAGGCGGGCGATGTGTCGAAGCCGGTCCGACGGAGCCAGTTCGATTCCGAGGGCAGCGGCGATGTCACCCGTGTGGATCCAGCACTCGGACAGCCGCGTCGCCGCCAGGGTGCGGAGGGAGAGCCGCCCCGAGACCCACGTGACGCGTCGGTGCGGGTCGCCGGCGGAGATCGCCTCGCGCAGCGCCACCGACGACCGGTGCCATCGCTCACGGATCGCATCGCCTCCCGCCGCGCGCTCGTTCGCGACGCGATCTGCCGCGGCGTCGTCGACGGTCACCGTCTGCTCGTCGCGACTCCCCAGCACACCGTTGACGTGATGATCGAGTGCGCCGGTCGCGCTCTGCAGCCCGAGCTCGTCGGTCTGGGCGAGGTGGAGCAGGACGGACGCGACGTCCCATCCCTCGCACCTCGTCGGCTGCTGCCAATCAGCGTCGTCGCAGCCATCGACGAGCGTCGCGAGCTCCGCGTGCTGTTGATCGAGCGCTGCCACGAGATCGTCCACGGCGCAACCCTACGACGGCCGTGTCGGCCCGGTGTACGGTGCCGCACATGATCGTCTTCGTGCATGGGGTGCCCGAAACCGCCGCCATCTGGGACAAGGTGCGGGCCTTCGTCGACCGGCCCTCGGTGGCGCTGATGCTGCCGGGCTTCGGATGTCCGTTGCCCGATGGCTTCACGCCGGAGAAGGACGCCTACGTCGACTGGCTGGTGGCCGAGCTGGACGCGATCGGCGAGCCGATCGATCTCGTCGGACACGACTGGGGTGCTGGACTGACCTACCGCGTGGCGACTGCGTTCGGGGACCGGCTCCATTCGTGGGTCGCTGATGTCGGCAACATCGCCCATCCGGACTACGTGTGGCATGCGTTCGCGCAGCTCTGGCAGACACCTGGTGAGGGCGAGGCGTTCTTCGCCGGACAGGTCACCCAGTCCGCCGAAGAGCGCGGTCCGTTGTACGAGACGATGGGCATCCCGGCCGACGACGCAGTCGCGATGGCGGCGTCGGGCGACGAGCTGATGGGCACGTGCATCCTCGGCCTGTACCGGTCGGCGACGCCGAACCCGTACGCCGACTGGGGACCGTGGTCACCGACCAGCGCGCCCGGTCTGATCATCAGCCCGAGCGACGATCCGTTCGGCGACGAAGTCCTCGCTCGCGAGGTCGCGACCGCGCTCGGCGCGAAGTTCGAGACGATGCCGGGCCTCGGCCACTTCTGGCCGTACCAAGGCCCGCAGGCGGGCGCCGCCGTGCTCGAGTCGTTCTGGTCGACCCTGCCCTGACCACCCGTCCCGCAGCGCGGGGCCGGGCACTCGGCGGCGTCACGTTCACGATGTCACGTTCACGACGCCAGCCTCCCAGTGCTTGCTCGTTCGCGGCATTGCCTCGCCCCCGTTCCCCACGGGCTCGGCCGGGGGGAGGCCTGTCCATCGGTGGAGAACGGGGGCGAGAGATCGCCGACAGGGTCGCGTCAGCGTGGCTCGTCGCCGCGCAGGGTCACGCGCTGGATGACACGGTGCTGCTCGTCGAAGTCGCCGACCACCGAGTGCTGGGTGGCCCGGTTGTCCCAGAAGCCGAGGTCGCCCTGGCCCCAGTGGTAGCGGACGACGAACCGATCCTGCACGGCGTGTGCGTACAGGAAGCCCAACAGGGCATTGCTCTCCGCGCGACTCAGCTGCGAGATGTGAGACGTGAACCCCGGGTTGACGAACAGGACCTCTGCGCCGGTCTCGGGATGAGTGCGCACGACGGGGTGCTCGACGGGTGCGAGGTCGGTGAACGTTTCGCCCTCCCACTTGCCCTCACCGACGTGGTCGAGGATGCCCTTGAACTGGGCCTTGCCGTCGTGGACCGCGGTGAGGGTGCGGAGGTAATCGCGCAGCGACGGGCTCAGGGCCTCGAACGCCGCCTGCTGGTCGGAGAACAGCGTGTCGCCACCCGATTGCGGGACGACGACAGCGCGCAGGATCGAGCCGACGGGTGGGCGGCGGACGAACGTGACGTCGGTGTGCCAGCTGACGCTGCGATCGGACGTGCTCACGTCGCCATAGCTCTGGTAGAGCTCACGGCTGCGCGAGTAGTCGATCTCGAACACCTGCGGATGGTCCTTGATGGCGGGGATCACCGGGTGGCCCTCGGTCGGTTCGCCGAAGCGCGCTGCGAAGGCGATGTGCTCGGTCGGTGTGAGGTGCTGGTTGCGGAAGAAGATCACCTTGCGCGACAGCCAGACCTGACGGATCGCCGCCACGGTGGCATCGTCGAGGTCGCGGACATCGATGTTCTCGATGACCGTGCCGATCGATCCCGAGAGCGGGGTGAGGTCGAGCTCGACGCCGCTCTCGGTCGTGGTACGTGAGGGTGCAGTCCCGGGATGGGTGATGGTCATTGCAGGGCTCCTGTGTTGGTGGTTGGGGTGTTCTCGTTGGTGGTCGGTGGGTGGTTGCCTTCGGCTGATTCGTCGACGCCGAGTTCGGCCAAAAGCTGTGCGCGCAGGGCGATGAACCCCGGATCGCTGCGCAGCCGTGGGCTGGAGACGTCGACGGTGATGTCGAGCGAGATGACTCCCTCGGTGAGCACGAGCACTCGATCAGCGAGCAGGACGGCCTCGTCGACGTCGTGGGTCACCAGCAGAACGGCCGGTCGGTAGCGGGCATGCAGCTGCTGGACCAGGGCGTGCATGCGCACCCGCGTCAGCGCATCGAGTGCGCCGAACGGCTCGTCGAGCAGGAGCAACTGGGGGTCGCGCACGAGTGCGCGTGCCAGTGCGGCGCGCTGGGCCTCGCCGCCGGACAGCGTCTTCGGCCAGTCGTGCTCGTGGCCGTCGAGACCGACCTCGGCCAGCATCGCACGCCCACTCTCCTTGGCGGTCTTGCCCGACACACCCTGACCCGACAGCCCGAGCACGACGTTGTCGAGCACCGACGCCCACGGCAGGAGACGCGCGTCCTGGAAGACGACGGAACGCCGCTTGGGCACACGGATCTCGCCCTCGACACCGGAGTCGAGACCGGCCAGCGCGCGCAGGAACGTGCTCTTGCCCGAGCCGCTGCGTCCGAGCAGTGCGACGAACTCGCCGCGGCCGAACCTGAGATCGATCCCGCGGAGCACCTCACGCTCGCCGAAGGTGCGCCGGACGTCTCGGGCGGACACGGCCAGCTCGGCGGCCACTGCAGCGCTCCCGACGGCGCTCATCGCCCGGCCTGCCAGCGGAGGAGCCCACGCTCGAGGCTGCGCGCCAAGAAGTCCGAGATCAACCCGAGGACGAGGTAGACGACGAGGCCGACGAGGAGGATGTCGGTCTGGAAGAACGTCTGAGCGCGAATCATCATGTAGCCGAGCCCGGACTTGGCGTTGATCTGCTCGGCGAAGACGAGCAACAGCCAGGCGATCGCGAGGGACAGCCGCAGCCCGACCAGGAACCCCGGCAGCGCGCCGGGCAGCACGACCTTGCGGATCGTCTGGACCCGACCGAGCTCGACGACCTCGGCCAGTTCGTGGTAGCCGGGATGGACCGAGCGGATGGCAGCACTCGTGTTGACATAGATCGGGAACGCGACACCGATGACGATCAGGACGATCTTCACCGTCTCGCCGATGCCGAGCCAGTAGACGAGCAACGGTTGCAGGGCGATGATCGGCACGAAGCGGAGCATCTGCACGTTCGCATCGACGAGGCTGTCGCCGATGCGCGACAGTCCGGCGACGAGGGCGAGGCCGGCACCGATCGGCACACCGAACGCGAGGCCCCAGAGCACCCGCTGCAACGACGCCCACAATGCGGTCTGCAAGGTGCCGGCGCGGATCAGGTCCCATCCGGCTGTGAACACCGTCGACGGCGCGGCGAGCTGGCGTTTGCTGATCCAGCCGGCGCGGGAAGCGATCTCCCAGAGCGCGACGAGGGCGACGACACCGCCGAGTCGGACGACGCTGCGGGGCACGTGCCAACGGTTGGCCGCCCGGTCGCTGCCGGTCGGCAAGCTCACCAGGTCGACGGCGTCATGGCCCTCGTCGGTGCCTCGGACGGGCACAGCACGCCCAACCGGACTCGGCGCGAGTCCGGGGACGGCTCGAGTCTGGATGGCCGTCACGGGGCGGCCTTCGTCGCTGCGACGAGATCGTTGAACCGGCTGTCGAAGGACGAGCTGACGTCGATCTTCGCGGGGATCTGGCCGGCCTCGGCGAAGAGATCGGCGAGGTGTTGCTGCGGCTCGAGGAGGTCACCCGGCACGGCAACGAACTCGGTCGGGCCACTCTCCGTCGACAGCTGCGCTGCGCGCTCGGGCGACAGGCCGTAGGTCTTCACGTACACCGCGTTGGCGACCTCGTCCTGGTGGTCCTGCAGGTAGGTGTACGCCTTGACCAGTCGGGTGATCAGGTCGGCGAGGGCCGCTTCCTTGCCCGCGTCGTCGAGCGCGTCCTTGGTCGAGATCAGGATCGACGAACGATCGGGCAGCTCCTCGGCTTTGACCACCGAGTTCGCCGTCGGGTCGGCCGCGAGGTATCCGCTGGTCAGTGGCTCGGTCTGGATGCCGGCATCGGCGGAGCCGCCTTCGAGCGTCGCGTTGAGGTTCACCGTCGGAATGTCGACCGTCGTGACGTCGGACTCGGAGAGCCCGACCGAATCGAGCCCCTCGAGCAACACGGCCTCGGCCGCGGTGCCCTTCTGAAAGGCGACGGTCTTGCCCTTGAGGTCGGCCCAACCGGTGATGTCATCGTGACCGGGTGCCGTGACGAGGCTGTAGGACGAGCCTTTCGACGCCCGCCAGCCGGCGATGCCGACCAAGCTCTGGCCGGCGGCCTGGGCGAAGATCAACGGCGTCGTGCCGATGAATCCGGCGTCGATCGCTCCGGCCTGGAAGGCCTGGAGCATCGCGGGTCCGCCGAGGAAGGCGCTGTAGTCGATCGTGTAGGGGAGGTTCTGGTCCTGACCCGACAGGCTGAGGACGGTCTTGAGGTAGTCGAGCTGATCGCCGAGGCGCAGCGTCACACCGGCCGGCACCGGGGGAGCGGTGACCGGGACGGCGCTGGTGACCGGGGTGCTGTTCCCCGGAGCACTGGTGTCCGGCGCCGCCGAACTGGCGGTCGTCGCATCGGTCGACGGCGGGCTGGCCGTGTCGATGGGCGCCGTCGTGGCCGCGGTGCTGGCGGCGGCGACCGTGGTCGTCGGCGCGTCCGTCGCACGCGTCGATGCGTCGGAGCTGCAGCTCGCGACGAACGTGCCGACGAGCACGGTGAGGCTGATCAGCCTGACTCGTCGCCCGTATCGCTGGTGTCTGGTCGCTGCTGGGATGCGCATCTCGCTCTTCCTGTAAATGTTGATCGGATTAGTCAAGATTACCGGGATGCGGCTGTCTCGCAACTTGATATGGAAAGAACTTCCGCATCGCGAAAGACAATCTGCGTGCGCAGGCCACCATGAATGGGGGATTCCGGAGCTGCCCGGACCGAATTTGCTCAGGTGCTGCGCTGCCCGGACCGATAGTTCTTGCGCACCACTCGTGGCGGACGAGTGGATGAGACCACGGAGGATGGAGTTGACAGTGGAGGGCGTCGAAGGGGCAGCGGAGCACGACGACACGGCGCGTGATGTCACCCTCAGAGCGCTTTTGCTGCAGCATCCGAATGCCCTCGTCGCCGCCGCAGACGCCCACGGTCTGTTCGTGGAGCTTCCCGCGAGCATCGAACTGGTCGGCCAGCGCGTGGTCGAGGCTCGTTCAGCGCTCGACCTGGTCGAACCGGCCTGTCGCAGCTCCGTCATGGAGGCGTGGGAGAAGACCCTGCTCCTCGGCGGCGGGATCGCAGTCGTGACCCTCATCGGTGGCGCCGAGGCGTCGTTCTTCTTCATCGACGTCCGGCGGACCCACGGGGTCCTGATGGTGATCCTCGCTGCCGAGGAGCACATCGAGCTGGTGGCCGCGCTGGCCGGGCGTGAACCGGTGATGCCCAAGTCCGGCCGGACCGACAAGGACGAGCTGGCCATCATCCGCTTCGCCGACGACCGAGCGCTGCGGATGCTCGGGTTCACGCTCGATCAGATCGTCGGTTGCCGATCGCTCGACCTGATCCACCCGGACGACCAGTTCAAAGCCATCGACGCCTGGATGGAGATGCTCAGCACCCCCGGCGCAGTGACGCGGTTGCGGGCACGCCACAAGCGCGGCGACGGCTCGTGGCTGTGGGTCGAGCTGACCAACAACAACCTGCTGGCCGGGCCCGAGCGCGCGGTCGTCACCGAGATGATCGACATCTCCGACGAGATGTCCGCGCTGGAGGCAGTTCGCCAGCGTGAGCAGCTCCTGCTCCGGTTGGCGGACGCGCTGCCGTCCGGTGTGCTGCACGTCGACCGAGATCGCAACGTCGTGTACGGCAACTCCCAACTGCACCGTGTCGTCGGCATCGGTCCGGCCGCCACGTTGGCCGACCAGCTCGCCGCCGTGATCCCGGAGGACCGCTCGCTGCTGGAGAGCAGCCTGGTCTCGGTGCTGGACGACGGTCTCGACGCCGATCTCGAGGTGCGCCTCGCGCTGCCAGGTGAGACCAAGATCCGGTACTGCTCGATCGCGATCCGGGTGTTGACCGACGCCGATGACGTGCCGGTCGGTGCGGTGCTGTGCATCGACGACGTGACCGAGGCATCGGTGCTGCGCGCCGAGCTGGAGATCCGGGCCACGACGGACGACCTCACCGGCTGCCTGAACCGCGCTGCCGTGTTGCGCGAGCTGGATGCTGCCGTCGCCCGCCACGCCGATCACTCGCCGGGGACGGCGGTGGTGTTCCTCGACCTCGATGGCTTCAAGGAGGTCAACGACACGTTCGGGCACACCACGGGGGACCGCCTGCTGGTCAGCGCGGCCGATCAGCTGCGCAGCGCGATGCGCTCGATCGATTTCATCGGCCGGCTCGGCGGCGACGAGTTCGTCGTCGTGCTGCCGGCCGTGCGATCGATCGAGGAGGCGACCCGCATCGGACTGCGGCTCACCGAAGCACTGGCCGAGCCGGTCGAGATCGTCGGTGGGCTGCCGACACGCATCCGCTCGAGCATCGGCGTGGCGTGGACGGACATCGTCGGCGTGACCTCCGAGACGCTCACCGCAGCAGCCGACCGGGCGATGTACGAGTCGAAGCGAGCCGGAACCGCCGAGCCGGTGTTCGTCTCGCTCTGATCAGGCGTACGGGCTGGGCGGTCGCGGGAGCTGGAGCTTGTCGCGGAGTGTGCCGGGGGAGTAGCCGCCCTGGACCACGCCGCGGTGCTGGAGGATCGGCACGACGTGATCGGCGAACAGGGTGAGGTCTGCGGGAAGCCGCAAGGGTTGCAGGGTGAACCCGTCCGCACCGCCGGCACGCCACCACGACTCGATGAGGTCGGCCAGGCCTTCAGGGGTGCCGGTGAAGTGCAGGCCGCCGGGCAGCGTCGCGAACCGGGCGGCCGCCTGACGGAACGTGAGGCCGTCGGCTCGCGCCGCGGCGCACACCGCCGCGCCGAACGTGGTGCTCGTCGACTTCTCGAACACGTGGTACGGGAACGGGCCGTCCGGGTCGAACTCGCCGGTCGTGTCCGCGTGCACGCCGGCGATGTGGAGCAGGTTGAGCAGGCGGAACTCCTCGCTCGACGCCGCCTCGAGGCGCTGCCACGCGGCCTCGGCTTCGGCCTCGGTGCTGCCGAGCACGAACGACAGCCCGGGCAGGGTGCGGATCGAGTCGGGGGATCGTCCGTTGGCGGCCGCGATGTCGCGGATCCGTCTGCGGAAGGTGATGCCGTCGTTCATCGTCGACTGCGGGGTGAACACGAGGTCGGCGAACCGGCCGGCCAGGGCGACACCAGCGGGGGAGGAGCCGGCCTGCGCCAGCACCGGGTGGCCCTGCGGCGAACGTGCGATCGGCAGGAAGCCGGCGACGGAGAAGTGCTCACCCCGGTGGTGCGGGGCATGGAGCGATGTGGCGTCGGCCCAGATGCCCGTCGTGCGCGAGGCCACCACGGCATCGTCCTCCCACGCGTCCCACACCTTGAGCACGACCTCGACGAACTCCTCGGCGATGCCGTAACGGTCGGCGTGGTCGGGATGCACCTGCACCGGGAAGTTGGCCGCCGCGTAGGGCGAGCCGGTGGTGACGATGTTCCAGCCGGCGCGCCCGCGGCTGAGGTGGTCCAGAGTCGCGAAGCGCCGGGCGAGATCCCACGGTGTGCTGTACGTGGTCGACGCGGTGGCGGCCAGCCCGATGTGCTGCGTGACCGGCGCGAGCGCTGCCAGCAGATCGATCGGGTCGAAGCCCGATTGGGCCATGAACCTCGGGCGGAACTCCGCCACGCCGGGCGAATCGGCGAAGAACAGTGAGTCGATCACGCCGCGCTCGGCGATTCGTGCGATGTCGACGAAGTGATCGAGGTCGAGCATGCCGGGGTGCTCGACGGTGCTGACCTTCCAGGACGACTCGTGGTAGCCGTATCCCGCGACGAACAGGTTGAGGTGGGCGAAGCGATCGGTGGGGATCGTCTCGTGGGCGGTCATCGGTCGAGTCTGCCGCCGTTTGCCGGATGGCGTCGGCACCGGTTCGCCCGGCGGGCTGCTGACCGGGTCGCGGGCCGTCGATCAGGCTTCGGGGCGGCGGAAGTTGGCCCAGAGGGTCTTGCCCTCTTCGTCGAGGCGCGTCCCCCACTCGTCGGCGATGCCGTCCACGATCTCGAGCCCGCGTCCGCCGCGTTCGTCGACGTGTTCGGCCGCTGTCGGCAGGGTGGAATCGTGGTCGTGGACTTCGAGCCGCAGCGGATCGGCGTCCCATGCGTGCAGATGCCCGCCCGTGCGGGTGTGCAACACGACGTTCGACACGAGCTCGCTCGCGACGAGGCTGACATCGGCGGCGAAGTCACCGGGATGCAGGTGAAGCGGCCCCAAAGCCGTCCGTGCCGCTCGTGGTGCGGCGGGATCGTTGCCGAACTCGAACGCAACATCCGGCTCGGTCCACTCTCGTGGTGGGGCCTCGCGTTCGCCGGTCATGTCTCTGCCATACCCCAAGAAGGCCCCGGCCGAGACTCTCGGTCACATCGGCCGCCGATTCAGGCGGCTGACCTGCGGATCAACGTCATCACATTTGCTCAAGCGCGTGCCGAAGAACGCCGAAGACAACACCGTGGGAACAGCAGCAGCAGAGCGGGCATTCAGGTCGATGAGTCGGCGCGAGGGCCACTACACGCTGCTGCTCGACGACCAGTTCAACATCATCTGGCATTGCGACTCGCTGAGCCCGATGCTCGGCTTCGACGATCTCGTCGGCCACAACGCAGCCGACTACGTGCACCCCGACGACCTCGAGCTGGTCCTCCAGACGCTGCTCCAGGTGGCCAACACCGACGGCTACGACCGACTCGATCCGTCCCACTCGCCGGAGTCCGCCGACATCCGCATCTGCGATGTCAATGGTGGTTGGCACACGTTCGCGGTCACCACCTACGACCACCTCGACCACGAAGGCGTGAATGCCGTGCTGTGCACGTGCACGCTGATCCGCGACCGCTCCGACGTCAGTCGGGCGATCGAGATGCTGGGCTCGGGCGAAGACGTCGAGGCCGTGCTGCCCATCGTGGCTCGACTGGCCGACCGTTCGCTCGGCGGTCACACCCGCACAGCGTTCGCATGGCGCACCGGCGAGCGCGTGCAGCGGGTCTGTGCACTCGACGAAGCGACGCTCGACCCTCGCCTGTGCACCGCGGTCGATCTGGTGTGGTCGCTCGATCTGCGCGAGCCGCTGATCATCACCGACCTCGACGATCCTCGCCTCGGCGCGTCCGGTCCGCTCGCCCGCGAGCACGGCTTCATCGCCGCCTTCCTCGTGCCGATCGAAGCACCGAACGGCGACGCCGTGATCGGCGCGATGGTGGCATGGGGCAAGTCGATCGTCGAGTTCCAGGTCGCTCGCCAGTCGCCGATCCACGTCGCGCTGCGTCTCGCCGCGCTCGCGATCGCTGACAGCCGCACCAAGCGCGACCTGCGCTGGGCAGCGGCCCACGATCCGCTGACGGGGCTGATCAACCGGGCCGAGTTCGCTCGCGTCCTGGAGAACGCCTCGGCCGCCGACGATGTCGTCCTGCTGTACATCGACCTCGACGATTTCAAGCCGATCAACGATCTGTACGGTCACGCCGTCGGCGACAAGGTGCTGATCGAAGTCGGCCGGCGGATCACCGACGTGATCGGCCCGCGGGATGTCGTCGGCCGCCTCGGTGGTGACGAGTTCGCCGTCGTCTGCGGCGGCACGGACGACCCGATCTACGGCCGTGACGTCGCCAATCGCATCGTGAACGCCGTGCACGAACCGATCGACAGCCAGGGCGTCGATGTCCAGGTCGGCGCCTCGGTGGGTGTCGCAGTCGGTGCCCAGCCGCTGGTCGCTGCGCACCTCATGCAACGGGCCGACGACGCGCTGTACCTTGCCAAGGCCTCGGGCAAGAACACCGTTCGCCTCGCCGGCTGAGCCCCCGGGCGACGCCCGCGTCGCCCTGTCGGTCGATGACGAAGTGTGCTGATCGACCACGGCACCCATCGCCGACGAAGCTCGCCCAGAACGCATGCAGCGCGGGTGGACCGGTGTGACGTGGACCGGCGCTCGTGCGCTGGCGGGGTACCTGGACGAGCTGGACGCCGACGCCCGCTCGTTCGGGATCACCGTCTGACGGTTCAGACGAGCGAGGAGTCGAGCTCGGTGTCGAGGGCTTCCAGCTCCTCGTGCACCTCGTTGACGTCCAGTGCCTCCGAGTTGGCGAACGCAACGCGGTTGACGATCCGGTTGCGGCCGGTGCGCTTGGCCCGCATCAGCCGTTCGTCGGCGAGCTGGAGGAGCACCTGGTAGTCACCGGACTCGGTGGTGTCGGCCACGCCGGCAGAGACGGTGAAGCCGGGGGTGCGGCCATCGCTGACCGCAGCGATCAACTCGAGCCGGACCCGCTCGAGGATCTCGGTGGCGCCGACGGAATCCGTGTACGGCATGACGACGACGAACTCCTCGCCGCCATGACGCGAGACCAGATCGGCCGCACGAACCGTGTTGCGTAGCGTGCGCGCGAACAGCCTCAGCGCGCGGTCGCCGGTGTCGTGACCGTAGGTGTCGTTGAGCCGCTTGAAGTGGTCCAGGTCGCAGATGCCGACGGCGAAGGGCACGTCGTCGCGCATCAGGATGCGCACCGAGTTCTCCATGCTGCGCCGGTTGTTCAACCCGGTCAGCGGATCGGTGCTGGCCTGCAGCTGGGTCTGTGCCGTGGCGCGCAGCATGCCGACGTACTGGCCGGCCTGATGGGCGACGGACTCGACCCGGTTGCGCTCGGTGGCGTCGAGCGGCACACCTTCGCGGACGACGTGGACGACGCCGGTGGCCCGGCCGACGACGCTGACCGGGACGCACAGGGCGGCGAGGTTGGCGATGCCACGCTCGGCGAGGTGGGGGCAGCAGTCGAGCTGATCGCTCGACGCGAACTGGAGGGTCTGACCGTTGCGCACTGCCGGACAGCCTCGGGGTGTGGCGACCTCGCACACGCTCGCGCCCGTGCAGTTGCTGGTGCTGACGACGGTCTGGAGGTGGGCGTCGCTGTTGTCAGCGAGCAGGATCGACGCGCTGAGATCTGTGCCGGCCATCGACAGCGCCTTGGCCGCTACGCCGAGGGCCATCGTCTCACTGTCGGCCATGTCCAGGGCCCGACCGAGGCGGGCGTCGAACGCTTGCCGCTCGTTCTGCTGACGGAGCTCCTCGGTGATGCGAAACGAGGCCCTGCGCTGGGTCACCAGCAGGACGCGCAGCGGCACCGCGACGACGACCAGGATCAAGAAGGTGGTGACGGCGACGAACGCGGCCCACGACATGACGTTCGTGGCCTGGGTCTGGGCGATCGCATTGCCGATGCACGCGATGGACACGACCACGCCGAGGTTGAGCAGCACCGTCGGCCACGTCCCACTCATCATGTTGAGGCGCTGCTTGCTGCCTGCCTTGTCGCCCTTGGCCTGACCACTCATGGCACAGTCATCGGCGTTCCTCTGCGTTTCGTCATGGTTCTTGACAAAACCTTGAAGGGCACCTCCGAGCATTCCGGCTCGATCGACGGAGAACGCCTCGCAGCAGGGGAGGCCGCATGCCCGCGGGCTGGACCCCGGTCGGGTGCGATCGTCAAGAAATCATCTGGACGCCCACGGATCGCTCAGCGTCGGGGTGGTTCTTGCCGATACGCACCGTGTCCCGATCTGCCCGGGTCCGAGCATCGGATCCGCCTCCCGGCAAGGAACAGCGTGCCCGCTTCGTCAACCACCATCGACATCGAATCCGATGTCTTCGCTCTGCGCCTGGCCAACCTGCTGCGCGCGACCCGCACGAGCAGCGGCCGGTCCTACCGCGGCCTCGCCCGCGCCAGCGAGGGCCGCTTCACACGCGAGCAGCTGCGCGAGCTGGAAGAGGGCACCGCAACGGTCGACGAAGAGGTCGTCGAACTGGTCAGTGTGCTCTACGGTGCCGATCTCGGCACGATCCTGCCCAACCGCCTACCGGTGGCGATCACCAGTGGAGTGATCAGTGCCGGCGGCGTGCGCGCCTCGTTCGTCGCGACGAGCTCGACCTCGCTGCTGACCGCGTACCTGCGCCTGATCCGCTCGATGCGCCGTCAGAAGAAGGCGCCGATGATCGCCCTGCGGCGCGAAGACGTCGAGGTCCTCGCCGAGTACCTCGACGAGTCGGGTGAGACGATCGTCGATCGCCTCACTGCGCTGATGGGGGCCACGCTGACCCAGCGCACGGCGATGGCGACGATGTTCGCGACCGGTGCGATCGTCATCGGCCTCGCCGGCTCGACCGCTGCCCGCGCACCGGACCCGACCGGCACTCCCGTCGCCGGCGGCGACCGCACCATCGAGCTCGTCGTCGGCGACACGCCGACAACGTCCGATCCGACTGTCGCGACCAACGACACTGCCGATGCAGGCCCCGCAACCGCCGTCGTCGATCCTGGCACCGCGACGCAGGATTCACCTGCGGCCGACCCCCACGTGGTCGTCCCGGGCACTGAAACGACCGTCGCGACCTCCGGCACGGCAGCTCCAGCGACGCCCGACACGACCGTCGCCGATGGCCCGCAGTCGAACCCGACTGCCGCGACCGGCCGTTCGACAGCGACGCCGTCGTCCGAACCCACCGTGCCGGACGCGACGACGCCGACGACCGCAGCCCCTGTTGTCGATGTCGCCACCGACACCGCTCCCGTTGCCGACGCGGGCGTGCCTCCCACAACTGACGACCTCACGTGGCTCGACGGGGACGGAACCACCCAGATCCCGACGAGCGCGAACGTGCCCGCCGACAGCAGCCCGGTCACCACGGTGCCCGCGGCAGACGCGGATCCCGTCGTACCCAGCCTCCCTGCCGGCGATGTCGCCACCGATGCACCGCCGATCCCATCGGCCGTCCCTCAGGGCCGGGCGGCGACGGCCGACGATGCCACGTCAGCCTCGGGGTTCGCTGCGGCCGGGTTCGTCGAGTCGGAGGCGCCCGTGGTCGCGACCACGGCCACGCACCCGACGATGACCGACGCAGGCTCCAAAGGCTCCGCCCGCGAGGCCCGACGGGCGCGCCGGGCCGACCGCAAGACCGCCGCTGCGCTCCACCGCATCGATGCTCGGGCCAAGTCGGCGATCGAGCGTGGCGTGAACCGGATCTACCTCGAAGCGGACGAGGAGCGGGTCGCCTCGCTCCAGGTGATCTACGCCCGCGCAGACACCGCGCTCCAGCGGGCGACGATGCGGATCCTCGCCAACGGTCGCACGGAGAAAGCCGAGGCCGTGCTGGCCAGCGTGAAGGAGGAGATCCTCGCCCGCGCCGAGGACGACAAGGACATCGTTCTCGACAGCATCTACACGCGTGCCCATGCCGAGCGCACCGCACTCACGACGTCGGTGGAACTTCAGGCTCGCGCGGCGCGAGAGGCGCTCGGCCTCGTCTGATCGAGAGCACGCGGCAGTGACACCGGCGGTCGCTGGTGGCGCATCGCCCCGTAGGTCACCCAACCGATCGCCAGCACCAACCAGCAGCTGATCGCCCGGTACGTCAACGCCGCGAGGACCGCGATGTCGGTCGGCGTGCCGGCCCGGACCAGCGCCAGGGCGAGAGCGCCTTCGACGATGCCGACTCCGGCCGGAGTGAAGCTCAAGGATGCAGCGCCCAGCACGGCCGCGTAGACGACGGCCAGCTGGGTCCACGGCACGGGTGCACCGAGCGCAGCGATGCAGGCCGCGAGGCAGCCGATGTCGGTCGTCCAGTTGAGGATCGAGAGACCTGCCGAGGTCGCTGCGGCCCGCCGCCCGAGCCGGAACCCGGCGATCCGGCTGAAGGTGGCCGAGACGGCGAACGGGTCGAGGCGGTTGCCACGGCGCGTGATCCGCTGGAAGCCGGTGATCAACCGGGTCGCGATCCGTTCGAGCGATGCCCGGAACGACGGCCACCGGAACGCCGCGACGATCGCGGCGATCGGCGACACGCCGGCCACGATCGTGATCGCGCCGAGCACCGACGTGGTGGCATCTCCCGCGACCGTGGCGCCGATGCCGAGCACGGCTGCCAGCGTCGTGGTCGACACGATGCCCGACATCGCGATCGTCCATCCCGCCACGGGCAGGTCCGCGCCGTGCTGCTTCAACTGGTGGTAGGTGAAAGCGGTCCCGGCGGTGCTCCCGGCCAGGGGCAGGGTCACGGAGACCGCGTTGCCCGCGACGGTAATGGCCACCATCGCCGACAGGGGCACGGCCAAGCCGGCCGAACGGAGCACCCGGCGCTGCAGCATCGCTGCCGCCACCATGCTCGCTGCGGCGAGCACGCCGGCGGGAACGAGCCACTGCAGGCGGAGGTGGCCGAGATCGTGGTGGCTGCGCACCACCGGCCAGACCTGACGGATCGCCAGGCCGAGCACGACGACGGTGGCGAACGCCATGCCGAGCAGCCGTCGCCGATGCCGATGACGATCCGAAGGAACGTGTCGATTCACGGCGATCGGGGCTGGTTCTGCGGAGCTTTCGCTCGGTGCAACCAGCTCGCAAATGCTCATCGTCGTTGACCAACGCTTCCTCGAAGCGATCTCATCCCGATTTCATGAAATTGATTGGTGTGTCCATCGAATTTCGCTCCGGCTCCCGTGTCGTGCCTGGTGCATCGGTAGGGGTACCGTTCGCGCGATGAGCACCTCCGAGATCTCCGTCACCGCCAATGCGCTCACCCTGGACTCGTTGCAGCGACGGATGAAGGCGCTCCACTCGCTGTACGAGGACGCGGTCACCACCATGGGGCCCGAGCACGTCAACCACTTCGAGCGCGAGGGCGTGCTCCCGATCGCGTTCTCGCTGTTCCACATCGTCAACATGATCGACACGTCGTTCTTCCTGATGACCGGGACCGCGCCGATCTGGGATGCGGAGTGGGAGCGCCGGATCGAGATGACGATCCCCGACCACGGCAAGCACAAGACCGTCGGCGAGATGATCCACCAGCGGATCGGCAACTACGACGAGTTCATCGCCTACATGCGCGCGGTGTTCGCCCGAACCGAGGCTTGGCTGGCCGACCTCCAGCCGCACGACCTCGACCGCCTGGTGATCCCTCGCCCGTTCCCGCCCCAGATCGCCACCACGTTCAGCGCCCGCGTCGCCGGCCCGGCCGGTCTCACGCTGCTCGACTGCACCGAGTGCTGGATCTACCAGCACGGCCTGCGTCACATGGGCGAGATCGAGCTCTCACGCGGCCTCGTCGGCCTCGGTGGCATGACGTCCTGACGCTGCGGCTGGAGGGTCAGGGGCTGAAGTAGCCGTTGACGTCGATCAGCAGGTGGGTGGCCTGTTGGGTGAAGACGCACACGGTGCCGTCCGTGGCGATCCGGGAGATGACCGCGTTGGCGATCGTCTGCCCCGCCGAGTAGTTGAGGTTGGATGCCGTCGGCGGATCGCCGCCGCACGGGTACACGGTGGCGAACCCGGGCGCGCTGGCCTCGGTGACGGTCACATCGAGCACGGCTGCCGTCGCGTCGGGCGGGACACCGGCCCGGCCGGCGATGCGCACGACGGTCACTGCGCCGGCCGGACGAAGGCCGATCGCGTTGGACTCGCCGTCGGTGGTGCTGGCACCGTCACGGCTCTCCAGCACGCGCGCCGGAACGATCGGCACCAGCTTGGAACCTGCGGGCGCGAAGCCGTTGACGTCGACGACGAGCTGGATCGGGCTCTGGGTCAGCACGCACACGGCGCCGCCGGTGCCGATCTTGGTGATCGCTGCGTTGGCGATCGTCTGCCCGGCCGAGTAGTTGAGGTTGGAGGCCAACGGCGGATCACCGCCGCACGGGTACACGGTGATGAACCCGGCGAGCTGAGCTTCGGTGACGGTCATGTTCAGTGCCACCGCCGTCGCGTCGGCCGGGACGCCTGCCCGGCCGAGGACCGGCACCACGGTGACCGAACCGGCCTGGCGCAGCCCGCCACCGCTGAGCTGTCCGTCAGCCGTCGGCTGCCCGGGCCGCGAATCGAACAGCCGGCCCGGCACCAATGAGGTCAGGCTCGACCCGAGCGGGAAGTAGCCGTTGACGTCGACGACCAGGTGGGTCGCGAGCTGGTTGAACAAGCAGACCTGACCGCCGGCTCCGACCTTGACGATCACTGCGTTGGGGACCGTCGAACCGGCGACTCCGTTGATGTTCGATGCCGTCGGCGGGTCGCTGCCGCACGGGTAGACGGTGACGAACCCGGCGCCCTGGGCCTCGGTGACGGTGACGTTGAGGACGACCGTGGCTGCGTCGGGTGCGACGCCGCCGCGACCGGCGACCAGGAGCTGCGTGACGGTGCCCGCCGGCCGGATGCCGATCGCGTTGAACTGGCCGTCGATCGTCGAGCCCCCCGGCCTCGTGTCCATCAGCCGCGCCGGCACGAACGACTGGAACCCGATCGATGGGATCACGACCGGTGTCGCTGCTGATGGCGGCCCCGTGCCGAGCGCGCTGGTGGCGGTCACCGTGAACGTGTACGGCGTGCCGTTGGCGAGGCCGCTGATGGTGACAGCGTTGATGCCCGCCGGAGCCGCATACGTCGAGGACGGAGCGCCGTTGACGAACGACGTGATGGTGTATCCGGTGATCGGGGAGCCGCCGTCGGTGGGAGTGGTCCAGGACACTGTGGCCGCTTGGTTGCCTGGAGAGCCGACCACGTTCGGCGGAGCTCCGGGCAGCGTCGAGCACGAGTAGATCGCGAGATCGTCGATGAACCAGCCGGGGAACTCCTCGGTGAAGCTGTCCTCCCCGAACGCGAACCGGAACCGCACGCTCTGGCCGGCCAGCGAGCTGAGATCGATCCGGGTGGTCTGGTAGTTCGGGCTGATCAGCCCGAACACGGCGCGGCCCTGGAGCGGGTCGTTGAACCCGGCCTCGATCGTGCCGTTATAGCCGTTGACCGTGGGCAGACCGGCGATGTCGTTCCACGTCGTGCCGTTGACGGTGTACTCGACCAGCCCGCCGTCGTAGATCTTCGAGTTGTCCGGATCGGAGTCGGTCGAGAACGACTGGTCGAAGCGAAGGTACGCGTTCTGCCCGGGCGGCAAGCCCACCGCCGTCTGCTCGGTGACGGTGGCCGAACCCGGCCCGGCGACGTCGGCGACATGCAACGAGCGCGTGCCGCTCTGCGACGAACCGGTGGAGTAGGTCCACGGTGCGCCGGCTCCGGTCTGGGTGCTCACCCAGTTCCCGGTGTTGGTCTCCATGTCGTCGCTGAACCGCACGATCTGCGAACCGCTGTCGCACACGGGCGCCGTCAGGACGGCCCCGGCCCTCGTCGCCCGCTTGTTCATCTCCGTCGCGGTGACGGCCTTGGTGACCTGCGCGCAGTCATCTGCGACGATGCCCAGAGCCGGCTGTTCGGTGATCAGGTTGGTGCACGCCTGGGGCAGGATCCGGAACAGGTCGAGGTAGTCGGACCCGGGCGTCAGCAGCTTGGTGTTGGCGTAGTAGTAGATGTCGGCCGTCTTCACGTTCCCGATCGGGGTGATCGTCTGGCCGTTGAAGGAGTCGCCCTGGGCCATCAGGTATGCGGCCTTGTTGTCGACGCCGCTGTTGGTGTGCACGCCGTAGCCGTCGCCGATCGTGCCGACGTACAGGGGGCTGGTCATCTTGTCCGGGTCACCGAACGTCGGCGGGTTCTTCATGCTCCGCAGCGCACCGCCGGGGAACCCGAGGTCCTCGCCGATGAGCCACTTGTTGCCGGCGTTGTCAGCGGCTGTCACGTTGAACTGGTCGATCAGCTCACCCATCACGTCCGACATCGACTCGTTGATGGCTCCGGTGTCGGCGTAGTAGAAGAGGCCCGAGGTGTACTGGGTCACGCCGTGGGTCAGCTCGTGGCCGACGACGTCGTC
>JAOBWQ010000645.1 GCA_025463425.1 Ilumatobacteraceae bacterium
CCCGAAGCCAGGCTGATCTCGAGGTCGAGGATCGAGCCGTCGTAGGTGATCGAGGCGCTGATGTCGTCGGACGACAGGTGCAGGGTGTTGTCGGTGCGGACGAGCGACACGGTGTCGCTGATCGGCAATGGAACGCCGGGCACGAGCGCCTGCTGCACGCCATCGATGAACAGCTTGCCCGACTCTCGGGAATACACCTCGATCAGGTGTCCGCCGGTCTTGATCGCAACGCCGGTGATGCTCGTCGCCGGCGACGTGTTGCCCGCTTGCGTGCTCGTCAGCTCGTGGCGAGCCTGAACGCTCGGTCCTGGTCCGCCGGGAGTGTTGGGCTCCACGTACCAGTACTCACCGAGCACCTGTGTGTCGAAGCGGGCACCGTCGAGGGTGACGACGTGTGGATCGCCACCGACGCTGGCCGTGGGATGCGGACACGGGATCGCCGGCACGGCGGGCAGGGTGACGTGCAGGTCGGTGCTGCCTCGATCGAGGCCATCACCCGCCGAGGGCGACGTCACGTGGATGACATAGGGAAGCGGCTTCTGGTCAGCGCACGTGGCGGCGCGGTGAGCAATCGTGATCGCGACGGGTGTCTCGCTGAGGCCGACTGCAAGGTTTCCGCTCGTCGGCGACATCGACAGCCAGTCGGGCAGCCGGGTGTTGGTGACGTTCCAGTGGGCGGTCGTCGGCCCGTACGACTGCAGGCCGAGCTGCGTCGTGCCCTCGTGGATCAAGTAGTCGTTGTTGAACTGGATGTATCTGGACCTGCAGTCCGCTGTGATCGTCAGCCTGGCGTCGTTGTCGGCCGTGTCCTCGCCCTTCGACGCCTCGGCTTCGAGCGCGAACGTTTCCTTGTTTCCATTGGACTTGGTGCAGTCGACGCTGAACGTCAGGTCGACCGGGTTGAGGTCGATGTCGGAGCCGAACGTGCCGGACAGGGGCGTGGCCTTGAGCCACGCCGGCAGAGCGGTCGATCCGGTGAGCGGCAGGTACCAGTTCCACCCCGGCGCGTTGATGCCCTGCAGCGTTGCCGTCACCGTTCCATCCGTGTGCGCTGGGTCGAAGTCGATCTCGCCCGGCTGGAACGCCAGCCGCGCCTTCGCGCATTGGATGTTGATCTCCCCTCCCCACCCCGGCGTCGGCAGCACGCCGAACATCTGGGTCTCGGCGAGGAACTCGAAGTGGTGGAGGGCGAACGGGTCACCGCCGAACTGTTCGCACCACGCTCCGGTGATGTGCTTGGTCACGAGCAACGACTTGCCGTCGGGTGAGGAGATGTCGAACACCCCCGTCGGGTTGGTGAAGCTGTTGGCCACGAGTCCGGTTCCCTCCAGCCAGGCCGATCCGCCCGTCGCCGTCGCGGTCGCGGCCGGGAAGTTGTTGCCCGGGAAACCCATCGGCAGCGTGATCGACACGTCGTCGCCGGGCAGGACCTTGATCGTTCCCAGCGATCGATCGACGCCGTTGACGACGTACTTCGGCGCTGGATCGCTGCTGGCCGACAGCCCGCGATAGAGGCTGGCGATCGGGATGCCGGTGTCGCCGAAGGTGAACGACGGCAGGATGCTCGCGCTCTGCGACGTCAAGCTCTTGAACATCTTCTTCAGCTGCTCACTGCCGAGCGCACCGGTGATGATGAACTCGGCACCCGCGTACGAGCCGACACCCTTCGCGCCGAGCACCGTGGCTCGGTTCTCCCACGACACCCGGACGCGCGGACCCGCCTGGACCGTGGCCAGGTCGACGACCCCGAGCCTTGGATTGCCGATGAACTTGCCCAACAGCTCGGACACCTCGCCCCCGATGCGCACACCCGCCGTGATGTCGATGAACGCCCCCAGGGTGGCTTCGGCGCTCATCGAGGGCCCGGGGCTGCCGACGCTGCCGGTGTTCTTGAATGGGGAGTCGGCAGTTGTGTTCCTCGTGTCGACGTGGATCGCGGCGAGGGAGCCGTCGAGGTAGTCGAAGCCGTAACGGATCGAGTGGGTGTAGCTGACCGTGTAGCTGCCTTCGATCTTCGGCCCACCCTCGACCTTGACGGTGGCCTTGGCGATCAGCGTGCCGGTGGCCGACAACGTCAGGAATGGTGCGAACGGACCCAGCGGGGGCGTGTCCAACGTGCCCAGGTCCTTGAGCGCGCAGGTCAGGCTGGCGTTCGCCTGCGGCTGCATCTTGAACGATGCCGACGCCGACAGGTCGATGTCGAAACCGACCTCGAAATGGGCCCGGTACAGCCTGCTGTCCTGCACGGACGCGATGGCGCCGAACGTCGGCCGGGGCACGAACTGGATCGTGCCGAACTTGAACTCGGAGAACAGCGTGGTGTACGAGGCGGCGGCCGTGCAGGCAGGTCCATCAGCGGCCGCCGGCGCAGCGCTGGGCGATCCGCTCGACGGAGCTCTGGGTCCGACACGGCGCGTCCGGCCGAAGCCGCCGCCACCTGCGGCGGGAAGTGCACCGGTGACGGTCTTGACCACCGGCGTGTCGGCACTGCTCGGGCACTGCTCGGCCGGCGTCGCATCCGGGCACGAGTAGGACAGGCGGTATGACGCCGGGATGATGCCTGCTGCTTCGAAGGCGGCTTGGTCGATGTCCCAGTTGAAGTCGGTGTACATGTCGGCGAACGGCAGCGGGCGCACGCTGATCAGGCTGAAGCCCGATCGCTCGATGTTCTCGAGGCCGGCGCCCCGCTCGAGGACGACGCCGTACAGGGTGGAACCGCCGATGCCGAACAGCTTCGTGCCAGCAGCCGGAGCGGCGCCGCGTAGGACCCACGGCAGCACGGCGTCCGGCGCGAAGATGCTGTCGCTCGTGGGCGGGTTGGCCGCGGCATCCGGCAACACGGCGCGCGCCGAGTACTCGGCGATCGTGAACGGGCCGAGTGGAGATGTTGCATTCGCCAAGGGGTCGGCGCCCGCTGGCAGGTTCGGCGCGGGGAAGACGATCTGGTCGTCGGGCACCCGCACCACATCGGGCTGCAGGCGGATGTTCATCGCCGTGAACGGTGCTGTGAGCTGCTGGCCGGGCACGCGGATGCCGATGACGACGCTGCCGATGACAGCCGTCGACGTCAGCGTGACGACACCGGGCGACACCTCCGTCACCGTCACCGCGTCCGTGTCACCGATGACCTCGAGCTTCGTGCCGACGGGCAGGCCAGCATCGGTCGGGGTGCCGTTGGAATCGGTGTTGGTGAGGTGGATCGTCGTGCTCTGGCCGGCGGCGTCGAAGTGCACCGTGTCGGGGACGAACTTCCAACTCGTGTTCGAGTTCGGCGTCGGATCGTTCGGCGGCGCCGTCGTCGAGGTCGTCGAGGTCGTCGAGGTCGAATCGGGGACCGTCGAGGTCGTCGATGTCGACGATGTCGACGATGTCGATGTCGAGTCCGGCACCGTCGAGGATGTCGAGGTCGGCAATGTCGTCGAGGTCGATGTCGAGTCCGGGACCGTCGACGTCGCCCCTGGCGTGGTCGATTCCGGAACCGTCGAGTCGGGCAACGTGGGCA
>JAOBWQ010000648.1 GCA_025463425.1 Ilumatobacteraceae bacterium
GCATCGGCCGCGCGGCGATGCAGAAGGCTGTTGCGTACGGCAACAGCCGCGTCGTCTTCGGTCGTCCGATCGGGCAGAACCAGGGCCTCGCCTTTCCGCTGGCCGAGGCGCACATGCAGCTGCACGCGGCCGAGCTGGCAGTCCGCGAGGCGTCGTGGCGGTTCGACAACGGGCTGCCCAGCGGCGAGGCCGCGAACACCGCCAAGTACCTTGCCGCCGAGGCCGCCTTCTTCGCCTGCGACCGGGCGATGCAGACCCATGGCGGCATGGGCTACGCCCGCGAGTACCACGTCGAGCGCTACTGGCGTGAGGCCCGCTTGATGAAGATCGCCCCGGTCAGCCAGGAGATGGTGTGCAACTTCATCAGCTCGCAGGTCCTCGGACTTCCCAAGTCGTACTGAGCACGTTCCTGAGAAAGGCGCAGCCATGACCCTCACCAACGAACCGACGCAGTACCGCACGATCACCGTGTCGCCGATCGCCGGCGCGCTCGGCGCGGAGATCGCCGGAGTGGACCTCGCCCACGATCTCGACGACGCGACGATGGCCGAGATCCGCGCCGCCTGGCTGGCGCACCTCGTGGTCTTCTTCCGCGACCAGACCTTGGACGACGCCGGCTTCCTCGCGTTCGCGAAGCGCATCGGCACACCGGTCGAGTACCCGTTCGTGCGCGGCTCGGCCGAGTACCCCGAGATCATCTCGATCACGAAGCTGCCCCACGAGCGATCGAACTTCGGCGGGATCTGGCACTCCGACACCACCTACCTCGACCAGCCCCCGATGGCGACGATGCTGATCGCCCGTGAGGTCCCACCCACCGGCGGCGACACGATGTGGGCCAACCAGTACGCCGCCTTCGACTCGCTGTCCCCGAAGTTGCAGGGCGTCCTCGAAGGCCTGCGCGGCGTCGCCAGCTCGGCGCTGGCCGACGTCAGCAAGACGCGTGAGGACCGCATCCGCGACGCCGGTGAACCCGACGCCGGCCGGGTCTACGAAGCCTCGCACCCCGTCGTGCGGACACACCCGGAGACCGGCCGCAGGGCGCTGTACATCAACATCGCGCATACGGCGCGGTTCGAGGGGATGACCGAGGACGAGAGCCGGCCGCTGCTGCAGTACCTCTTCCAGCAGCAGATCAAGCCCGAGCTCACCTGCCGGTTCCGCTGGGAGGTCGGCTCGTTGGCGCTGTGGGACAATCGCTGCGCGCAGCACAACCCGATCAACGACTACCACGGACACAAGCGGGTCATGAACCGGATCACGCTGCAGGGTGACACGCCCGCCTGAGCGGGGGACTGGGGACACGAATGGCGACGTATGTGCTCGTGCACGGGGGTGGTCACGGGGGTTAGTGCTACCAACCGGTGGCTCGGCTGCTGCGCGCCGCCGGGCACGACGTCCACACCCCGACGCTGACCGGGTTGGCCGAACGCAGCCACCTGCTGCGTGCCGACATCGACCTCGACTTCCACGTGAACGACGTCGTCTCGTTGCTGTTCTACGAGGACCTGCGCGATGTGATCCTCGTCGGCCACAGCTACGGCGGGATGGTGATCACGGGCATCGCCGACCGGGCGCCGGACCGCATCGGGCGGCTGGTGTTCCTCGACGCCGCGAACCCCGTCGACGGGCAGTCGCTGCTCGATGTTGCCGGACCGATGATCGAGATGACCCGCCCGATGGGTGCCGTGGTCGACGGCGTCGAGCTGGTCCTGCTCCCGGGCGAAGGAGCGGCGAGGTTCTACGGCGTCACCGAACCCGACGTGGTCGCGTGGACGGACGCGCGGTTGACCGGCCATCCGTGGAACTGCTTCGAGCAGAAGCTCCGCCTCACCGATCCAACCGCGTTCGCGGCGATTCCGCAGTACCACATCGTGTGCACGTCGACGATCGCTACGCGTGACCCCGAGCTGATCGAAGGAGCGCGACGAGCCGGCCGGTTCTGGGCGATCGACACCGGCCACGATCTGATGCTCACCGAGCCGGGCGCTGTGGCAGAGGCACTCGTCGAGGTGTCGACCCGATGATCGCTGACGACCTGAGCCGCGATGATCGCCAGGACATCGCCGATCTGTTGGTGCGATACGCGACGGGGATCGATCGGCGTGAATGGACCTTGTTCAGAACGTGCTTCACCGAGGACTGTGAAGCCGACTACGGCTCGATCGGGGTGTGGCGCGACGCCGCAGCGATCTGCGAGTGGATGGAGCGGGTCCATGCCGCGTGCGGGCACACGATGCACATGATCAGCAACCAGGTCGTCTCCGTGAACGACGGGGTTGTCACGGCGCGCAGCTACGTCGACTCGATCGTGATGGGGCCGGACAACCTGCGCGGGGTCCGGGCCACCGGGTACTACGACGACGACCTCGTTCACGGCGCCGACGGCTGGCGGATCGCCCGTCGCCGGTTCACCATGGTCACCATCCAACACGACATCCAAGGCAGCCCTGACCGATGAACGATCCCGGCGAGCGACTCGGCATCGAGCACCTCAGCGTCTTCGGGCTGCCCCCTGTCGACTTCGTCGGGCTCGCGGCCGACCTCGGCTGTCGTCACATCGCCACCGGCCTGACGGCCTTCCCGTACAACCCCCACGGCTATGCCACGTGGTCGCTCCGCCACGACGCCGTGCTGCGCCGCGAGATGGTTGCCGCGATGCGTGATCGGGACGTCTCGATCTCGCTCGGCGAGGGCTTCATGGTCAGCGGGGATGCCGACATCCGCGACCGGGCGACCGATCTCGAACT
>JAOBWQ010000650.1 GCA_025463425.1 Ilumatobacteraceae bacterium
GCATCGACCGACCTGACGACAACGGCGTCGGCGAGCTCCTGGTGCGCCCCCCGCACCACGCCGCCGGCTATGCGGATGGCACCGATCTCGCCGACCGCCTCAGCGACGACGGCTTCATCCGCACCGGCGATCTGGCCCGCATCGACACCGACGAGTTCGTGTGGATCGAAGGGCGTCTCGGTGATCTGATCAACCGCGGTGGCAACAAGATCTTCCCCGAGGAGGTGGAGGAGGTGCTGCTCGCCCTCCCCGCTGTTCGCGAGGTGGCCGTGGTCGGCCATGTCGACGATCGCCTCGGTCAGGTGCCGGTGGCGTACCTCGCCACCACCGCCGAGGTCAGCGACGACGAGCTCGCCGCCGCTTGCCGCAGCCAGCTGGCTGCCTACAAGGTGCCCGTGCGCTTCGTACGGGTCGAAGCGCTGCCGCGCACCGAGGTCGGCAAGGTCCGCCGAACGGAGCTCGTCGGATGATCACGCTCGAGGTCGGCATCGTCAGCGACGACGCGGCAGGTCTGGCCGCGTTCTATCGCGACGGCTTCGGCTTCACCGTCGAGCGCGTGCTCCAGTTCCCGCAGGGCACGGTCCACCGGCTGCGGCGCGACGACGCGTGCTGCAAGATCTACCAACCTGCCGAAGGTGCGGCCGACCGACCGGCTGCCGAACCGTGGCATGCGAACGCCGGCATCTGCTATGCCGCACTGCACGTCGACGACGCGAGCGCCGAGGTCGCCCGGGCCGTGCGTGCCGGCGGGTCGGTGCTGGTGCCGTTGAGCAACCATCGGCCGGGGGCGTGGTTCGCGCTCGTGGCCGATCCCGACGGCAACGTCTGGGAGGTGCTGCAGGAGGCCGATCAGGTGTGAGCGGTGGCCGCACGCGCCTGACGCGAGTGCATGACGGCGATCACCTCGAGCGCGTGGCGGTGCTCCATGTCGGCGCAGATCTGCTCGGCGGCCGAGGCGTCGTCGGCGTCGAGCGCGGCCTGCAGCGCAGCGATGCCGGCGCGCTGGATCGTGATGCCCTTCGGCACGGTGGCGAAGAAGTTGCCGGGCACGATCTGTGCCGTCGACCGGAGCACCCCGCGCAGCCGGGCGGAACCGGCGAAGTGGACGAGCGTGCTCATGTAGGCGCTGTTGGCTCGCTCGAACGGCTTCGCCCCGGTGGGCCGGGTGAGGTCCAGCGCGAGGCCGCGAAGCGTCTGACGCTCGTCGGCCGTCATCCGCTCCAGCGCGCGCCGAGCGGCGAAGCCGTAGAAGCGGCCGTACAGCGCGAAGCGGTCGAGCACGGCCTGCTCGTCGAGCGCGTTGATGAAGGCGCCACGGTGGCGCTCGACCCGTACCCAGCCTTCGCGCTCGAGCGCGATGATCGCCTCACGAACCGGGATCCGGCTGACGCCGACCGATTCCGCGATGTCGTCCTGCGGCAGCCGCTGGCCGGCGGCGAGACGACCTTCGAAGATCTCGGTGCGCACGAAACGCGCCACGGCATCGGCGATGGTCTCCCCCGGCTTCGGAGCGTGCGGTGCCGGTCGATCGGCGGCGCGTGGCATGGATCAAGTATACGGAACTGACGGATGGGCCACGATGCTCACTCTCGGCCGACCACCCCGCTGGCGGTGAACGCGGCCAGCACCGCCTGGCCCTGCCGACGCAGCATGGTGCGCATCGCTGTGTCCGCACCGTCGGCGGACCGTTGCTTCAGCGCGCGCATGAACGCAGCGACCCCCGCCTCCTGGTTCTTGCGGCCGGTCGGGACGAACTCGTAGAAGTCGTGGTGCATGATCGCCGGTGTCACCAGCAGCGCGGCGGTGAGGCGAGGAGACGCGGCGAGGCGGACGATCTGCCGGATGAGCCGCTCGTTGGTGACGGCGAACTCGACGATGTCGGGGGCACGCTTCATCTCCGCCGCCAGAGCGCTCAACGCCTTCACATCCTCGTCGGTCGCCGTCTCCACGACCCGTCGCGCGAGGAGGCCGAAGACGAGGCCGCGCAGTTCGTAGTGGTCGCGGATGTCGTCGGCGGCGAGCCCGGCAACGTGGGCACCACGGTTGGACTCGAAGTCGAGCCATCCCTCGCGGTCCAGCGCGATGATCGCCTCCCGCACCGGGATCCGGCTGACCCCGAGCTCTTCGGCGAGGTCCTCCTGGCGGAGCCGTTCGCCCTTGACCAGTTCGCCGGACATGATCAACCGGCGGATGTGCTCGGCCACCTGCTCGGAGCTGCTCTCGCGCTTGAGCCGGCGGGGCAGCGTGCGGCCGTGCGTGGACATGGTGCTCCTTGGACGTCGCCGGCGACGGTGTGGGTCGTCGACCAGACGTTGCGCCGCAGACAATGCATACAATATCGTCTACTGCGTTGTGGGAACCGTTTCGGCTTGGGGGCCGATACGAAGATGTGCACGGGTGTGCGGCGTCGATGACCGATCTCTCGGTCATCACCTCGGGTCGCCAGGCGTGTTGCGGGGACCAGAACCAGTTGACCAAACGAGAGACGTGGGGGATGCAATGCAGAAGAAGCGATCCATTCGAGTCGCCGCAACACTGACCGTGCTGGCGCTGGTCGCCGGTGCATGCGGCAAGGACAGAGCCAGCACAGCCAGTTCGACATCGGCGGCGACGACCACCAGCGTGGCTGCGGCCACCACGGCCGCCACCACCGCCGAGACGGCAGCGCCTGCGTCCACACCGGAGACCGGCGGTGCCGACACGACGGAAGCATCCGCAGCGTCCACGGTGGACACGGCTGCCGACACGACGCTGCCGGCAGAGACCACCACGACAGCACCGGCGTTGCCGATGTTCGGTGATGCGCCATGGCCGTGCGGTGCCGGCGACGGCAACAACACTGATGACGGCACCACGCCGGGCGTCACCAAGGACTCGATCAAGATCGGCGGCGGCGACGACTCCGGCTACGCGGGCTCGCCCGGCCTGAACCACGAGCTGACCGACGCGATGAAGGCGATGGTCGCCAAGTGCAACGAGCTCGGTGGCATCAACGGCCGCCAGATCTCGTTCGACTACTACGACGCGGGAATCTTCAACGTCGGACCGGCGATGCAGGCGGCCTGTGACTCCGGCGACTTCTTCCTGGTCGGCGAAGGCTGGGCGTTCGACTCCAACCAGGAGGAGATCCGTCTCGGCTGTGGCCTTCCTGCGGTTCCGGGTTACGCCGTCAGCGCCGCGTTCGCCCATGGCAAGGATGTCTTCGCACCGACGCCGGGACCGTCCGACGAGACGACAGCCGGCATGTACGACCAGTTCGCCAAGCTGTTCCCCGACGGCGTGAAGAAGGCCGTCACACTCGTCGGTGCCTTCTCGGCCACCGAGGAATCCCGTGACAAGGCCGTCATCGCGGCGACGGACTTCGGCTGGAACTTCGTGAACACGACCATCGAGTACAACCCAGTCGGCGAGGCCGACTGGACCCCGTTCGTCAAGCAGATCCAGGACGCCGGCGCCGGAGTCATCTACTGGTCGGGCACCTGCCTGCCGAACCTGCAGCTGTTCATGCAGGC
>JAOBWQ010000654.1 GCA_025463425.1 Ilumatobacteraceae bacterium
GACGACGGTTTCGATCGCAAAGCCTCCTTGGTGGGCGAGCTCGCTCACAGTCGGCGCCTTCAGCGACGGCACAAGAGCAACGACCGCCTCGAAGTTCTCGCGCGACACGTTGAGCTTGACGAGGACCTTGCCGCGGGCGTCGAGCGTGCCCATCAGCAGGGTCATCAGTTGATCCATGGCATGGCGCTTGACGGGATCGTCGAACGCCTCGCGGTTGACGACCACCTCGGTGTAGCTGACCAGGATCGTGTCGATGATCCGCAGCCCGGCGGCGCGCAGCGCCCGGCCGGTCTCGGTGATGTCGACGATGCAGTCGGCGATGTCGGGGATCTTGGCCTCGCTGGCCCCATAGGACAGGCGGATGTCGGCGGCGATGCCGCGCTCGGCGAAGTAGCGCTTGGTCAACTCGGGGTACTCCGTGCTGACGCGGACTCCATCGGCAAGATCGGCCACGGACGTCGCAGGTGAGTCGCCGCCGACGGCGACGACGACCTGGATCGGCAGCGATGTCGCCTTCGAGTACTTCAGCTCGCCGAGGCTGACGACGTCGCTCGAGGTCTCCTCGACCCAGTCGCGGCCGGTGATGCCGAAGTCGAACAGGCCCTCGGCCACGTAGCTGGGAATCTCCTGCGGACGCAGGATGCGCACCTCGCTGATGCGCGGATCGTCGATGGTGGCCTTGTAGTCGACCGAAGAGTTGCGACGCACGGAGAGATCCGCTGCCTCGAACAGCTCGAGGGTCGCCTTCTCCAGCGATCCTTTGGGCAGAACGAGGCGCAGCACGTCGTCAGGATACGGCGGCGCGCTCGAACCCGACGCTTCCGCGGCGCACGGACGCCCGAGCGCGTCCGGTCAGTGCGGCGTCGGGGCGTCGGCGAGGAGGCGGATCGCGTGAGGAAGGATGTCGATCACCGCGCCGAGCTGTTCGACGCAGCCCTTCGGCGAGCCGGGCGTGTTGCAGATGATCACCTGTCCGCGGATCCCGGCCACACCACGGCTCAACCGACCGAGCGGGCTGATCAGGCGCATCGCCTCGGCGAGGCCCGGCGCCTCGCGCTCGATCACTGCCCTGGTGCCCTCCGGGGTCTGGTCGCGTGGTGCGAACCCGGTGCCGCCGGTGGAGACGATCAGTCCTGCGAAGCCGGCACACATCTCGGTCAGCGCCGTTGCGACGTTGTCCGTGCCGTCTGCCGTGACGCGGTGCTCGACGACCGAATAGCCCGCTGCGGTGAGCTGCTCGACCAGCGCCCGACCGCTGGCGTCGTCGCGTGTGCCGTGGATGACGCCGTCGCTGACGGTCAGCACCTTGGCGGCGAGGCTCGGACCTTCGGGGTGCGCGCTCACGAGTGAGCACGGTAGCGAACGATGACCATCCCGTCCGTGTCGGCATCCTGCGGCAGCAATCGGAAGCCGTTGCCGAACGCGGTCCACGGCTCGTCGGGCGGGTCTGCGACGACCTCGAAGCCGTCGGGCACGGCGTGGTCCACCGACTCCGCTGCTGTGATCGTGCAGACGCTGTAGACCAGCGTGCCGCCGGGTCTCACCAGCGGGGCGGCGGCGGTGAGCAGGCGGGCCTGGATCGCGACGAGATCGTCGAGGTCGTCGGTGGAGATCCGCCACCGTGCGTCGGGCCGACGACGCAGCGAGCCGAGCCCACTGCACGGCGCGTCGATCAGGACGCGGTCGAAGCTGGCCGGAGCGAACGGTGGCGCGGTGCCGTCGGCGACGACGACGGGCACGTGGTAGCCGAGGCGGTGCGCGTTCTGGGACACGAGGGACGCACGGTGGACCTGCAGATCTGCGGCGACCACGAACGCACCGTCGGATGCCATCGATGTCGCCTTGCCGCCGGGCGCCGCGCACACGTCGAGCACGCACTCCCCCGGCAGCGCACCGACGAGATCGGCCACCCACTGCGAGCCGCGGTCTTGGATGTAGCCGTCGTCGCGGGTGGACACCTGCGGCGCCTCGTTCATGCACTCCAGCGCGGCGTAGCCCTCCAACTCGCCCAACTCGGCCACGAAACGATCGACGATCCACTCCGGGTAGCTCAGCCGGTCGGCGTCGTCGCTCCAGATCATCGGGGTGTTCGCCACCTTGCGCAGCACTGCGTTGACGAACCCGCGCACCTTTGGATGGGCCAGCTCGACGGTCTCGCCCACTGCGGCGTGGGGCGGCACACCTGCGAAGACCAGCTGGTAGGCACCGAGCCGCAGCAGCGTGCGCACCTCGGGATCGGGCTCGGTCACGACGAACCGCTCGACGAGTGCCTCACAGGCGCGGCGCATGCGCGTCGTTCCGTAGACGAGCTCGGTGACGAACCGACGGTCCTGCTCGTGCAGCCGGCTCCGGTCGAGCATCGACGGCAGCAGCAGGTTGGCGTAGGCACCATCGTGGTCGATCCGCAGCAGTGCATCGAGCGCGACCTGCCTCGCGCTCGGTCGTGGTTGGCGCGGCTCGGGTGTCGGCCGCGGACGACCGGCGTTGCGTGCGTTCTGGCGCTGGTTCACGGTGCGTCCGGTGCGGATGCCGGCTCGACACCGAAGACGTCGAGCGCCGTCGGCCGGGCGCCGTTCGCCCACGCCGCCGCCGGCATCGGCGGCTTGCCCTCGGGCTGGACCCGAACCAACGTCAAGGTGCTCCGCCAGCACTCCACGCTCAGCGGCGCGACGAACGCGCCGCTCGCGGACGCGCCAGCGGATTGGCCGTCCGAGCCCCCGGGTTCGGTCTCGAGCACCTTCAGGCGCTTGCCTCGGAACCACGTCCAGGCCACGCCGAGGCGGACCAGCCGATCGATCTCGATCGCGGGTCGTGTCCAGTCGATCGCGAACTCGGCCGGATCGAGCTTGGCCGCGTACGTGGCGTCGCCGACCTGCGCGGTGACGTCGCCGAGACCGCGACGCAGGTTGTCGACGAGCTGCGTGGTGCCCACGTCGACGAGCGCTCGACGCAGATCGTCGGCGGTCTGGCGGGCGCCGATCGGCACCTCGATCCGGTCGAGGATGCCGCCGGTGTCGAGCCCGACCTCGAGCTGCATCAGGCACACGCCGGTCGTCTCGTCGCCCGCCAGCAGCGCACGCTCGACCGGTGCCGCGCCACGCCACCGCGGAAGCAGCGAGAAGTGCAGGTTGACCATCGGCAGTACCGCCAGCACGTCGGGCTTGATCAGCTGCCCGAACGCAACGACGACACCGAGATCGGCACCCGCTCCGACGGCATCGGCGGCGACGTGGCTCACCGGCAGGCCGAGGCGTTGGGCAGCCGCCTTGACGGGGCTCGGCGCCAGCTCTGCACCGCGGCCGCGGCGTTTGTCGGCGCGTGTGACGACGAGCGCGATCTCGAAGCCTGCGGCGACGAGCGCCTCGAGCGGGGCGACCGCCATCTGCGGGGTGCCGAGGTAGACCAGCCGTCGGGGTGCTCCGACGGGCAGGGGGGCGAGCTCGGTCACTTCAGCCGCAGGCGGCGCGGCTTTGCCTTGGCTTGCTCGTCGAGGATCTTGCGGTACTCGCCGAGCGCCTCCTTGCGCTGTTCCGGCGTCATCCGATCGAACATCAGCACGCCGTGGAGGTGATCGATCTCGTGCTGGAACAACCGACCCATCAGCTCGTTGGCCTCGATCTCGATCTCGTTGCCGTCGAGCGTGCGGCCGCGCATGAGGACCTCGTTCGGGCGCAGCATCTCGACGTACAGCCCGGGGATGCTGAGGCAACCTTCGTCGTAGAGCCACTCGCCGCTGCTCTCGACGATCTCCGGGTTGATGATCACCATCGGCTCGTCGTTGATCTCCCAGACGAAGATCTGCTTCTGCACGCCGACCTGTGGCGCGGCGAGCCCGATGCCACTGTCGCTGGTGAACAGCGTGTCGAACATGTCGTCGACGAGACGGGCGACCTTTCCGTCGATGTCGGTGACCGCCTGCGCCGGAGTTTTCAGGACAGGATCACCATAGGTGCGGATTTCGTACGCCACGCTGCCAGGCTACCGACGCCGCCCTGGACCCAGACGCGGGACCACCGACCCGGCCAGGAACGGCGATGAGCGACGAGCAGTACTTCACCCCAGAGCCGGCCACCCCCAGCCAGCCGTTCGAGATCAAGGTCGCCCTGCCCGAGGGCACGATGCGACTGACCACCGATCGCGGGGTGTTCAGCTACGGCGCGCTCGACACCGGCACCCGCGTGCTCCTCCTGAAGGCACCGCCGTTGGCGACCAACGGCAACGTCCTCGACCTCGGCTGTGGTGTCGGTCCGATCGCGATCAGCATGGCTCGGCGTGCACCGCATGCAACGGTGTGGGCGGTCGATGTCAACAACCGGGCATTGGCCCTGACCCGCCAGAACGCGCAGACCAACAAGGTCTTCAACATCGAGACGTGCACGCCTGAGCAGATCGATCCGGAGATCCGGTTCGACGCGATCTGGAGCAACCCGCCGATCCACATCGGCAAGCCGGCGTTGCACGCGATGCTCCTCCAGTGGCTCCCCCGCCTCACGCCCACCGGCGCGGCGCTGATGGTGGTCCAGAAGCACCTCGGCTCCGACTCGTTGCTGACGTGGCTCAACGATCAGGGACTGCCCACCGAGCGCATCGGCTCGGCCAAGGGCTACCGGCTCCTCCGCACCGTGCTGGGTGGCCTGAACGGCGCGAGCTGAAGGTTCACATCCGCGGCGGGTCGACTTCGATCCGCAGCCGGCTGCCCTTCGGACGCGGCGTCGCGGCGATGGCGTCACCCAGCGCGTCCCACGTCGGCGACCGCAGCAGGACGCTGCCCTCCAACGTCTCCGCGGACTGAACGCCGTTCGCCCGCAGCGCGCCGGCGTACTCCGCAGCTCCGGTTCCGCTGACGACCGCCAGCGCAGCGGCGGGCGGGAAGCCGAGC
>JAOBWQ010000673.1 GCA_025463425.1 Ilumatobacteraceae bacterium
CGACAGAGGCGAACATGCTCGTCATTCAGCGCCCAACCGTCGAGGCAATCGGCGAGGAAGCAACCAACCGTCAGCGCTTTGCTGTCGGCCCACTCGAGCCCGGCTTCGGGCACACGATCGGCAACTCGCTGCGCCGCGTGCTGCTCTCGTCGATCCCCGGCGCCGCCGTGACGGCCGTCCGTTTCGATGACGCCCTGCACGAGTTCGACACCATCGCCGGGATCAGCGAGGACATCACCGACATCATCCTCAACCTCAAGGACATCGTCCTGACGAGCTTGAGCGACGAAGCCGTCGTGATCCGCCTCGACGTTCGCGGCCCGGCCGAGATCACGGCGGGCGACATCAAGTGCCCCGCCGATGTCGAGATCCTCAACCCCGAGCTGCACATCGCCTCGCTGAACGCGAAGGGCCGCCTTGCGATCGACCTCACCGTCGAGCGCGGCCGTGGCTACCTGAGCAGCCACCGCGAGAACGAGAGCCGCACGATCGGTGTCATCCCGATCGATGCGATCTTCTCGCCGATCCGCCGGGTGATGTTCGAGATCGAGCCGACCCGCGTCGAGCAGAGCACGAACTACGACCGCCTCCTGCTCGACATCGAGACCGACGGTTCGATCGCCCCCCGTGACGCCCTGGCATCAGCCGGTGCCACGCTGCGCTCGCTCGTCGATCTTGTGGCCAGCCTCAGCGACGAGCCGCAAGGCCTCGAGCTCGGTGAGGTCGCTGCCAGCAGCGCCACCTCCCCGGACCTCGACCTCCCGATCGAAGACCTCGATCTGTCGGAGCGTCCGCGCAACTGCCTCAAGCGGGCCCAGATCAACTCCATTGGCGAGCTGCTCACCAAGACCGAAGACGACCTTCTGAACATCACCAACTTCGGTCAGAAGAGCCTCGACGAGGTCAAGCAGAAGCTCGACGAGCGCGGCTTGACGCTGCGCGGCTGAGCAAGAACTTCCCGAAGAAGAATACGGAAACGGACAGACCATGCCGGCAACACCCCGCAGAGCCCGCAACTTCGGTGGCAGCTCGCAACACCAGAAACTGATGATGGCCAACCTGGCTGCATCGCTCATCGCCGCCGAGGGCATCACCACCACCGAGGCCAAGGCCAAGGCGTTGCGCCCGATCGCGGAGAAGCTGATCACGAAGGCCAAGAAGGCCACCGCTGAGGACCCCCTGCGCATCCATCGCATCCGTCAGATCCAGGGATACCTGGGCGACCGTGAGATGACCGCCAAGCTGGTCGACGAAGTGGCGCCTCGGTACACCGAGCGCAACGGCGGCTACCTGCGGATCCTCAAGCTCGGGCCACGCCAGGGCGACAAGGCCCAGATGGCTCGCATCGAGCTCGTCTAGCCACCTCACTTCGGTCTCCTGTCGCCACTCGTGGGGGACACTCCGATGGTCGCTCCTGATCAAGAGAACGCAGCAAACGAACCCGCCGCTCTGCGGCGGGTTCGTTTCGTTGTGGCCTACGACGGCTCGGCGTACGCGGGGTTCGCCGCCAACCGTGACGTCGTGACGGTCGCAGGGAGGTTGACCGACGCGATGTCGTTGGTGGTGGGCCGACCCGTCCACCTGGTCGGCGCCGGACGCACCGATGCCGGCGTGCACGCGTGGGGACAGGTGATCAGCTGCGAGCTGCCGACGCGCACACGCCTTGACGACCTGATCCGCCGGGTCAACAGCATGTGCGGACCGTCGGTGGTCCTGCGCAGTGGGGAATGGGTCGACGGCGACTTCAGCGCGAGGTTCAGCGCAACCTGGCGTCACTACCGATACTCGGTGGTGAACTGCCCCGTGGCGAACCCGTTCCTGGTCGACACCGCGTGGCACGTGTTCCGCCCGCTCTCACTGCCGGCGATGCAACTCGCGTGCGACCCGTTGATCGGCGAGCACGACTTCACGTCGTTCTGCCGGATCCCGAACCGGATGCCTGACCGTCCCGAGCCGTCGATGAAGCGCCGGGTGATGCTGGCTCGCTGGACCGACGTCGGCACGGACGAGGCGCCGGGTCTGCTCCGCTTCGAGATCCGCGCCAACGCGTTCTGCCACCAGATGGTGCGCTCGATCGTCGCGTTGATGGTCGACGTGGGTCTCGGCAAGCGCCATGCCGGCGAGGTGCGCGGCCTGATGCTGGCCAAGGACCGTGCGCTGATGCCGAGCCTGGCCCCGGCCAAAGGCCTCACCCTCTGGGACGTCGGTTACCCCAGTAGCGACGCCGATACCACCGGAATCGCACCACTGACCACCCGATGAGCATGACAGCGAGCAAGAACGTCAACACCGACTGGACGACACCGGCAGCAATCACCTCCCAAGTGTGCCGCCGCCGCATCGTCGTTGCCGAGCATTTCCAAGGAGCACGCCCGGAACGGGAACGGGACAACACCACGCACAGACGCGAAAACACCACGCTCTGATTGTCGATTGGCGCGCGACGCCCTTATCCTTGTTGGGTTCCCGGTGGCAGCCGCTTCTCGGCGCCGCTGACGGAGCCGTTTCCGTAGAAAGTTTCGATTGATGAAGACGTA
>JAOBWQ010000022.1 GCA_025463425.1 Ilumatobacteraceae bacterium
AGCCGCCAGCGCCTCGCCGAGCGGATGAGCGACGCCGTCGGCAACGAGGTCACCTGGGAACGCGGCGAGAAGCCCGTCGAGCGGGTGCCCGCCGCCGAGCGCGAGACCGGCAACCGCGACCGTGGTGAGCGCGAGCGCAACGACCGCGGCTTCGGTGACCGTGACCGCGGTGATCGCGGCGATCGCGGCGGCTACCGCGGCAACAACGACCGCGGCGACCGTCCGTCGTACGGCGACCGCGCCGATCGCGGCGCCACCGGCGACCGCGGCAACTACAGCGGCGGCAACTATGGCCGAGGCAATGAAGGCCGCGGCAACTCGGGCGAGCGCCCGAGCCGTCCATCCAACGATCGCCCCTCGTACGGTGATCGCCCGAGCCGGCCCACCGGTGACCGTCCCAGCTACGGCGACCGTCCCTCGTCCGGCGACCGTCCCAGCTACGGCGACCGCCCCAACCGGCCCGCGGCGAGCGACCGCCCGGCGTACGGTGACCGGCCGAGTCGCCCGGCGAGTGATCGCCCGTCCTACGGCGACCGCCCGAACAGCGGCGGCTACCGCAGCAACAACGACCGCGGCGACCGGCCCACCGGCGACCGTCCGTCGTACGGCGACCGCCCGAGTGGCGGCGGCTACCGCGGCACCAACCCGGCAGCGCGGTCCGACGCGCCTCGTGGCGACCGTCCGGGCTACAGCACCGACCGCGGGCACAACAACTGGACCCCGCGTCCGCCCCGTGCCGATGGCCCGCCGCGCGACCGTAACGACTGGAGCCCGCGCCCGCGGCGCGACGACGACCGCGGCACGGTCGGTGGTCGCTACAACCGCGACGATCGCCCCGGCTACCAGGGTTCCAACCCACGTCCCGCCGGTGATCGCCCCGGTGGCTACAACGGTCCGAACCGCGGCCCGGGTGCCGGTTCCGGCGCACCTCGCAGCGACCGCCCCGCATACGGCGGCGGCCAGAGCGACCGTCCGTGGCAGAAGCGCGAAGGCGCTCCGTCGGGCGACCGGGCCCGTGCCGGCTACCAGGGTTCCAACCCGCGTCCGGTGACCGATCGCCCGGCATACGGCGGCTCGAACTCGACGCCGCGCCCGACCGGCGCCAAGCCCGGGTTCAAGTCATCAGGTGGCAAGTCGGCCGGCTTCAAGCCCGGAGGCTCACGCCCGAGTGGTGTCAAGGGTGGGTTCCGGGCAGCACCCGGCGGCCGCCCCCGCCCCGACCGCGACTGAGTCCCGACCGCCATCACGCACTGCTGACGATGTCACGTTTTGTCATCCCGAGGATGACAAAGCGTGACATCGGCGCGTCGGGCAGGGCATGTCCGGCGGGAGCGCTCAGCGGGTGACGAGGCCGTGCTGGCCGGCCCATTCGGTGAGGTCGCGACGATTGATCGCCGCGGCGATCAGGTCGGGGAAGGCGCTCGGCGTGCAGGCGAAGGCGGGCACACCGAGCGCTGCCAGGGCGCTCGCGGCGCCGTGATCGTACGACGGGGCACCCTCGTCGTTGAGCGCGAGCAGGGCCACGCACGTGACCCCGCGGCGGGCCATCGCCGCGATCCGAGCCACGAAGTCACCCCCGGAGGTGCCCTCGTAGAGGTCGCTGATCAGGATCAGCACGGTGTCCTCGGGACGGGCGACCAGGGTCTGGCAGTAGGCCATCGCCCGGTTGATGTCGGTGCCGCCGCCGAGCTGGATCCCGAACAGGACATCGACCGGATCGTGGATGTGCTCGGTGAGATCCGCGACCGAGGTGTCGAACGCGACGAGGTGGGTCTGCAGGGAGCGCATCGATGCCAATGCCGCGCCGAACACGCTGGCGTAGACCACGCTGTCGCTCATCGAGGCGCTCTGGTCGATCGCGATGATGACGTCGCGGCGCAGCGCGCTCGACCGTCTCGAATACCCGATCAGGCGGTGCGGCACGACCGTGCGCAGATCCGGTTGGTAGTGGGCGAGGTTGGCGCGCACCGTGCGGTCCCAGTCGATGTCGCTGTGTCGCGGCCGTCCCACTCGCGTCGCCCTCGCGAGCGCACCGCGCACGGCCTGCAGCGTCGGCTCGGCAAGACGATCCTGCAGCGCGTCGACGACGCGGCCGACGACCAGGCGCGCCGTCGCCCGCGTCGTGTCGGGCAGCAGGTGCTGGAGCGCCAGCAGCGTTGCGACGAGGTGCACGTCAGGTTCGATCGCGGCGAGCATCTCCGGCTCGAGCAGCATCCGCTGGAGGTTGAGCCGTTCGATCGCATCGCGCTGCATCACCTGCACGACACCGCTCGGGAAGTAGGTGCGAATGTCGCCGAGCCACCGGGCGATGCCGGGCGCCGACGCACCGAGTCCGCCGGACCGCTTCGAGCTGCGTCCGCGCTGGCCCGACGACGGCGGTGCGTCGTACAGCGCGCTGAGGCAGGCATCCATCTGCCGGTCGTCACCCTCGAGGTCGATGCCGGTGCCGTCGGGATGCTCGGGATCGCCTGCGCCGAGCACCATCCGCCAACGCCGCAACCGCTCCCCCTCGTGCACTCGCGTCGGTCGCTCGCGCAGCGCGGGACCGGCCGGCGCGACCTCGTCGAGGGTCGTGATCTCGAGGTTCGGGCCGCCACTCACGCGCGAGCTCCCAGCAGTTGGGCGATGGTGTGGATCCCGGCAGCGACACGTTCGGGGTCGAGGGTCTCCGACCAGCCGTCGATGCCGGTTGCGGCACCGCGGCGGACGCGCTCGCCGATCTGTCGGCGCTCGGCGACCTCGAACGTGCCGAACGTGCGCCGCAGCAACGGGATCACCTCGACGAACGCCTCGCTCTCGATCATCGACAGCCAGTTGTCGACGAGACCCAACAGGTCGGCGTCGTGGACCAGCACGGTGCCCGAGCCGCCGAGGAAGCCCTCGACGAACGCCGCCCCGTCGGCCGGCGCCACACCCGCCGACAGTGCCCGCGCCACACGACGTTCGACGGCGTCGGCGGCCATCGCTCCGCCGTCGGCCAGCAGGCGCGTCGCCCGGCCCTGCAGCACGGCGTGGACGCGGTCGCGTTCGACGAGCTCCGCCAGCGCGGCGTTGAACACGGCGAACAGCTCCGGATCGGCGAGCAGCGCCAAGGCCGACCGGGTCTCGTTGATCGCTGCGGCCATCGCGTCGGCAGCGTCCGCGTCGAGACCGCCACACGCCGGCGTGAGGCCGGCTGCGATGCGGACCACCATCCCGTGCACCACGGTGGCGAGCGCACTGGCGTCGGTGCCGCGCACATCGCCGTAGCGCACGGTGCGCACGAGCGCCGGCAACGCCTCGATGAGGTGGGTGATGTCCACATCGAGCGCTGCACGGTCGGCCACCAGTTGGACGATCCCCGGCAGCGGCCCGGGGAGATCGGCGAGGAGGCATTGCTCGATCGCGTCGGTGAGCTCGGCCAGCGACTGCGCTCCGTGGGCGCGCTGGGCAACGGAGGCCTCGGCGGCGGCGGCGACCGTGGTGCCCAACGCGGACGCCTCGATCAGACGGACCTCCAGCTCCGGTTCCCACACCATGTCCCAGGTCTCGCGGAACGTGCCGGCCGAGCGCCGGCCGTCGACCTCGACACCCCACGGCACGCGCAGCGCGGTGAGCCGGTGCAGCAGGCGCGAGCGGTCCAGGTCCAGCGGCTTGCGCAGGTCGAGCTCCAGGGGCGCCAGCACCGCCGCCGGCTTGAGCCGGCAGCGCTTCTGCTCCAGGGCGAGGTTGCGCGCCAACGGCACCGCCGGGGTGTGCGCCGGCACCTCACCGATCAGTGTGCCGACGACGAGCTGGCTGCTGAGCAGCACCATCGGCGTGTCGGTGCCGTCGCCGAGCACGGCGCGCGCCGCGTCGTTGGTCTCGACCAGGCCCGCCAGTGGGCGGCCGCGCAACGCGGCCAGCGACGTCGCCAGCCGAGTGGCCTCGACGACGTCGGCGGCTGACGCGGCGTAGTCGTGCGCACGCAGGAGCTGGGCGGCCTCGGTGAACCAGCGCGCGATGGTGTCCGGTCCGGGGTGGGTGAACAGGTGGTGGTACCAACCCGGCGCGGTCACACCCGCGCCGTAGCCCGCCGCGTTGGCGAGCCGGCGGTGGGTCCAGGGCACCCACGTGATCGCGACCTTGATCTTCGGCATGCCGCGCAGCAGCGCTGCATCGGCGCGAGCCCGCTTGGCGTCGGCCGGCGACTGATCGACCGAGGCGAGGGCTGGGACGTGCCACGCCCCGCAGACCACGGCGATGTTGCGGTACCCGTCGCGGATCGCGGTGCGGATGCCGACCCGCATCTGCGCCTCACGTCGTTGCTCCTGCGGATCGTCGGGGACGAGATCCGGTTCGTACGCGGCGCGCAGCACCGTCATCGCCTCGGCGATCGCCTCGAACGGCGAGGTGCCGTCGCGATGCTCGACGACGTCCTCCCACCACCGTTCGGTGTCGTCATAGCCGCCGGCCGCGGCGAGCGCCCCGAGCGGATCGTGCGGGCGTGCGTCGTCGGCAGCTGCGGCCAACGACGGTTGATGATGCGCCGGCCGGTGGGCAAGCGAGTGGGTGAGGGCGAGGTCGATGTGCCGCACCGGAACATCGGCGTCGCCGGCCCAGCGCAGAGCCACCCACTCCGGGCTGAACGAGGCGTACGGGAAGAACACCGCGCGATCGAGATGGTCGATCGCATAGCCGAGCATCGTGACGGGCGGGCGCATGTCGGGGTGCACGACCAGATGCGCGATCGCGTCCGCCTCGCGGGGGCCTTCGACGAGGACGATGTCGGGCGGGTCGGCCTCCAGCCCGCGCATGACCGCCCGCGCCGAGCCCGGGCCGTGGTGGCGGATGCCGTACAACCGCACGACAGCGGGTGCTGCAGCGGCCGTTGGATCGGGGTCAGCCACGCGTCGGCTCCGCGATGGGCACTACCGGATGGCCAGCGAGTCGAGGTACTCGCGCCACACGACGGCATCGTGGACGGGATCCTTGACGACGGTGGATTCGATGCCGTCGAGCAGATCGTCGAAGTGCAGCGAGCCGTCGCCGAGGTGGGCGGCCATCGCCAGACCCTGGACCATCACCGAGATGGCCTCCGCGGTGCTCATCGTGCCGGAGGGAGTCTTGAACTTGATCCGGCCGTCCTCGCTCTGCCCGGAACGCAGCTCGCGGAACACGGCCACGACCCGGCGGATCTCGTCCGCCGGCACGGCGACGTCGGGCAGCGAGAGCGCGCCGGCCATCGCCGCGACCCGCTGGGTGACGATGCGCACCTCTTCGTCGATCGACGAGGGGGACGGCAGCACAACGGTGTTGAACCGCCGGCGCAGCGCGCTGGACAGCTCGTTGACGCCGCGGTCGCGACTGTTCGCGGTGGCGATCAGGTTGAACCCCGGGCGGGCCTGCATCTCGTCGCCGAGCTCGGGGATGGGCAGCACCTTCTCGCTGAGCACGGTGATGAGCGCGTCCTGGACCTCGCTGGGCATGCGCGTCAGTTCTTCGACCCGCACGATCGAGCCCTGTTCCATCGCCCGGTACACCGGCGACGCCACCAGCGCGCCCATGCTGGGGCCCTCGGCGAGCAGCCGCGCGTAGTTCCAGCCGTAGCGCACCGCTTCCTCGGGGGTGCCCGCGGTGCCCTGGACGAGCATGGCCGAATCGCCGCCGATCGCGGCGGCGAGGTGCTCGCTGACCCAGGTCTTCGCCGTGCCCGGCAACCCGAGCAGCAACAGCGCTCGATCCGTCGCCAGGGTGGCGACGGACACCTCGATCAGGCGCCGGGGACCGATGTACTTCGGCATGATCACGGTGCCGTCGGGCAGCGTGCCGCCCATCACATAGGTGACCACGGCCCATGGTGACAGTCGCCAGCGCGGTGGCTTCGGGCGATCGTCCTGGGCGATCAGCGCCTTCAGCTCGTGCGCGAACTCGACCTCGGCATGCGGGCGGAGGACGACATCCGCGCCGGGATCGATGTCGAACGCGCTCACGATCGCAACCTACACGCGGGGTGTCGCAGAGTGGCTCAGCGCCCGACGAGGAAGACCAGGTCGGCCGTCGCGCCGACCACGACGCCGATCACGCCGAGCAGGATCCCGAACTTCGCCGAGCCGATGCCGAGCAGCTGACCCTGGCTGTGGCGGATCCGTCGCTG
>JAOBWQ010000035.1 GCA_025463425.1 Ilumatobacteraceae bacterium
TCGTCAGCGCATCGAAGCCTGCCGGCTGACCGAACACGGCGAGCGCGTCGACGATGGTCCGCTCGGCATCGGTGAGCCCGGCGAGCTGTTGGCTCACCGCTTCCTCCAACGACCACGGCAGCTGGGCGGAGATGATGTCGACGCTGCAGACGTCGGGACCAGCGCAGCGCATCAGCTCCTCGACCACGAAGGGCACCCCGCCGCTGCGCCGGTGGACGGCCTCGACCGCTGCCGACGAGACGGTCGCGCCTGAGATCGCGCTCATCAGCGCGCCGACCTCGCTGCGATCGAGCCGATCGAGGCGGAACTGCTCGACCTCGTTGCGGCGTTCCAGGCGCAGCACGAAGTCGCCACCCGGCGAGCCCCGGCTGAGGTCCGACGGCCGATAGGTGGCGAACATGACGAGGTTCGGCCACGGCTGGCGAGCGATCGCATCGAGCACCGTGACGCTGTCGGCGTCGATCCAGTGGAGGTCCTCGATCACGACGGCGACACGGCCGTGGCCGACCGCTTCGGCGACCGCGCGCAGCACCGATGAACCGGGTTCGTCGGAGGCGTCGACCGGCACGAGCTGGCCGGCGACATCGAACGCCCGCGCTGCTGCCTGTGGCTCGGCCGCCGCCGAGAACACGCTGACGTCAGCGGGCAGCGTGGCCAGCATCTCGCGGAGCAAACGGGTCTTGCCGATGCCGGCCTCGCCGGTGATCAGCGCCACGCTGGGAAGGTCCGACGACTGCAGTTCGCCCATGTCGACGACGGATCGGAGGCGGGCCAGTGTCGCACTGCGACCGACCATGATGGGGCTCAAGCCGACACGACCGGTCAACACGGACCCCAGGCTAATCTCGATGCCTCCAGGACCAGCGCCGTCCGCGTCTGCGGTCGGCGGCTTTGATCAGCTCATCGCGGTGCTGGATGGCGATCTCGTAGGCGGTGGTGGGGTGGATCAGGTTCGACATGGCGGCGGCCTCGTTCGGAGTCGGTCTGGTGTGGATGAGACCACTGTGCGCTCCTGAGGCGGCCGGGCACATCGGACGAACTACCTATTTCGCCGAGCCACAGGCCGTAGGCAGCCGACGGCGCCAGCGGGTCAGCCGTTGGATTGCTCGACCACCTGCGGGTGCAGCGCATCCCATGCGGCGGTCGAGATCAGCGAGCTCCGCTCGCCGAGCTGAGCGAGCCCGCCCGCCGCCAAGCCGTCGAGGGCCCCGCCGCTGTAACCGATGTACACGACGACCCCCGGCGACGGCTCCCAGGCCAACGTCCCGTTGCCGCCCTGCACCGCGGACACGACCGCTGGGTGCGACTGCACTGTTCCGCTGGTCGTGGCGTGGGCCAGGAGCAGTTGATCCTCGAACCATGCCCCGAGGTACACGCCCGTGTAGGTGAGGCCGTTGCCGAGCGCGGCGCCCTCACCGACCGCAGCGCTGTCGTAGTAGCGCATCTCGTGCACGGATGGGGACCGATACGGCTCGGGCGCTCCGATGGTGAAGCCGCTGATCGGCGCCACGGTCGGGAACGGCGCCGACCCCGGCGGCGTCGCGATCGTGACCGCCTCGGCGATCCGGATGAGGTCGGCCTCGGGCAGGTCGCCCTGGACACGGGCGTACTGCCCGGAGATCTTCCAGATGACGGCACCGTCACGGGCCGAACCGGCGACATCGCCGACCATCACGGGACGCAGGGCGGCACCGGGGGCTTCGTCGGGGAACGTGACGATTGCGCTGTCGGTCGCCAGAGAACCGTTCGGCCCGCGGACGATCACCGACCACGGGCCGGCGAGAGCTCCGGAGTCGTGACGGTCGAGTGCGGTACCGGTCGCCACGCCGCCCAGCGCGAGCCCACCGGGTTCGCTGACGAGCGACGGCGCGGTCGCTTCCGACGCGGTCGAGCCGACGGGTCCGGCGTCAAGTGGGGTCGTCGGCGCCGTGTCTCGACCGCCGATCACGACCACGCCGGCCACGCACAGGACGGCGAGCACGCCTGCGCCGGCAACACCGATCCGGCGTACCTCGCGGCGGCGGCGTTCGACGCGACGCATCACGTCGGCGAGGTCGGGACGACTGCCGACGGTGTCGGCCTGATCATGGATGGCTTGCTTGAGGTCATGCATCGGACAGCTCCTGTCGAAGGGCGGTGTGGGCGCGGTGGAGGGACGACTTGACGGTGCCGAGGCGGATGCCGAGCAGCTCGGCGATCTCCGCTTCGGACCGATCTTCGTAGTAGCGCAGGACGATCACGGCGCGCTGACGGGCCGGAAGCCGCCGCAGCGAACCGATCAGCTCGTGCACGGCCGGGTCGCGTTGCACACCGCTCGACGGCGAGGTCCGTTCCAGGAAACGACGTCGCACCGCAGTCCGGCGGAGCTCGTTACGAGCCCCGTTGAGCACCACGGTGCGCAGCCAGGCGGCCGGGTTGTCGATCCGCGACCATCGCGGGTGCAGCTTGGCGAACGCCTCCTGGACCAGGTCGTCGGCCGCCACCGTCGAGCCGGTCACCAACGCGGCGAGGCGCACCAGGGCGTCGTGCTCGGCGCGATACACCGCTTCGAACGATGCGGCGCCCGCCGATGCGTCGATGTCAGACGTTGCGATCACTCCTGTACGACACGCCAGTCATCGAAAAGGTTCCGTCGAGATCCGCAACCTCAATCGATCCGCAGGACGACCACGGCGACATCGTCGCCGCGCTCGGGGATCGGCAGGATCGCGGTGATCGCCGCGCCGAGCCGCTCGGCCACGACATCGGCCGTCGCGGGCGCCGATGCAGCCTCGGCGACCATGGTGCGCAGCTGGGCATCGTCGAGCTCATGGGGTGGTCGCACGTCGTTCACGCCGTCGGTGTGGATCACCACCGTCGCGCCCGAACGCAGCACGGTCGTCGTCGCCTCGACCTTGATCGTCGGGAGCACGCCGATCAGCGTGCCGTGCTCGCCGAGCATCCGTGCCTCGGCCTCGCCACCTGTCGCCGCCGGCTCGACGACGATCGGCAGGGGGTGGCCGCCGGCGACGGACGTGAACGACCAGGTGTCGTCAGCGAGATGTTCGAGCGTCGCGTACGCCACGGTGCAGAACAGGCCACCGCCGCTGGCGCGGATGGCCTCGTTGACCCAGTCGAGCACCTCCGTCGCGGTGGCGCCATGGGTCGCAGCGGCGCGGATGGTGTGGCGGGCGATCGCGGTGACCGCGGCAGCGGTGGGACCGGTGCCGCACACGTCGCCGACGACGATCGCCCACGAGCGCGCCGCGACTTGGAACACGTCGTAGAAGTCGCCGCCGACCTCGGTCACCTCGCCGGCCGCCCAGTACCGCACGGCCAGGGTGATGCCTGGGATCTCGGGGATGGACGCCGGCAGCAGCGCGGCCTGGAGGGTGAGCGCGATCTCACGCTGCTGCTCGACCAACCAGGCGTTGTCGATCGACTCCGCGACTCGCCCGGCCGCGGCCTCGGCCAGGGCGACGTCGGACTCGTCGTACTCCCGTCCCGACTCGGCGCTGACGAACTGCATCGCGCCGACGATGCCCCGCTTGGAGACCAGCGGCACGGTGATGACGCTGGTCAACTGCAAGGCATCGACCACGGGTTGGATGGCCGCGGCGTCGAGCGGACGCAGAGTCTCGATGGCCTGGGTCAGACCCGCTGCATCGACCCGCTTGACGAACTGCACCTTCCCGGTGCGCAGCACAGCAGGCACGCCCACCGGGCTGGACGTGTCGACCGGGTAGCGATCGCGCAGGTCAGATGCCCACTGCTGCTTGGCCGGATCGACGTGGGCCAGCACGCGTTCCAAGTTCGCACCCGGCGCCGAGCGGTAGTGGATGGAGCACCAATCGCCGAGGCGCGGCACGGCAGCTGACGCCACGGCCCGCATCAGTTCGAGGTGGCCGGACGTCCGCTGGGCAAGATCGTTGATGACACCGAGGAACTCCAGGCGCTCACGCTGCAGGCGCTCGCGGGCAGCGACGGCCTCGGCCTCGCGCACGCGTCGCGCCGCGGCGGCCTCGGCCAGCTTGCGGTCGGTGACGTCGCTGCTGCACCCGATCGTGCCGAGCACGTTGCCGTCGGCGTCGTTGACCGTCTTGCCCCGACCGAGGATCCAGTGCACGCTGCCATCGGGCCAGACCACGCGATGTTCGGTGGTGTAGGACCCGTTCTCCTCCACAGCGCGCTCGAGGATGCCGAGCGACCTGCCGACGTCGTCCGGGTGGAGCAGCGCGACCCACGCCTCGTAGGTGCCGTCGAAGGTGCCCGGCTCCAAACCGAACAGGCGCTCCATCTCCTCGTCCCACAGCGTGACTCCGGTGGCCTTGTCCCAACGCCACGTGCCGAGCTGCCCTGCGGACAGCGCGAGCAGCAGGTGTTCGGCGAGGTCGGTGGTGCGCTGATGCAGCACGTCGATGTCGCTCGCGTCGTCGGCGGCACCGGCCGTGATCGCGCGCGGCAGCGCATCGAGTGCGATCCGGCTGCGCGCGACGATCGACACTGCGGCCGTGGAATCCGAGCTCTCGGCCACCTACCCCTTTCCACCCTCGATCTCGTGCGGAGACGCTACTGCGCGGCTGCGCTCACGCTGATCCTCCGGGCCGTCCGCCGACGAGCTCCGATGCGTCCTCGACCGCCAGGAGGACCGCGTCGCCGTACTGCTCGAGCTTGGCCGGACCGATCCCGGCGATGCTGCCCAGCGCGCGCAGCGTCGTCGGCAGTGCGAGTGCGATCGCTTCCAGCGTCTTGTCGTCGAACACGACGTAGGCCGGCTTGCCGGCACGGAGTCGCTCGCGGGCCGCTCGCAGCAGATCGTGGGCCACCACCGACGCAGGGCTCGGTCCACCGTCGCCGATCGCCCGGAGCGCTCCGCGCTGCCTGCCGGTCGTGACCACCGCCGAGCCGAAGGAGAACCGCCGGGTGACGCCACCGTGGCGAGCCACGGCACCGGCGTCCTCGACGGCTTCGATCGTCCACTCCTGGCCGCCGTCGACGATGACCAAACCGACCGCGGCGAGCACGGCCGACTTCTCGAACTCGGTGTCGCGGACAGCCTTCGTCTTCGGGGGCGGCGCCGCACGCGATGTCGCTCCCCGATCCATCCGCTGGCGGCCGGCCGGCTCGGCGGAGCGATCCGGCGGCTCGTTGGCGAGATCGTCGACGAACGGCGAGGGATCATCGCCGACGACCACCACGACGCGCTCGGAGCCCCGGGTGATCGCGACGTGGAAGACCCGGCGCTCCTCTTCGAAGTCCTCGGCGAGGCGGTGCGGGTACTGGTCTGCCTCGGCGTGATGGACGACGACGAGCGGCCATTCCTGACCCTTCACGCGGTGGACCGTCGCCAGCACGACACCCGATTCCGAGCGGGCGGTGGAGAGGTGCCCACGCAGCCACGAACCGAGCGTTGCGACGTCGGGGTGCAGCGAGGCCAGTTGCGTCAGCGCGACGAGGTCGTCGTTCTGCGCGGCGCGGTTCATGCCGTGCCGACCGTCGTCGAGCGTGGCGATCGCAGCACCCAACCCGATGTCGTCGGCGAGGGCGCGCAGGAACGCCGCTGCACTGGTTGTCGACGCCATCCGTTGCAGCCGGGCGATGTCGTCGGCGAAGCCGGCCACCCGTGACGCGTCGCGCTCGTTGTTGACCCGCCCGGCGAGGCGACGGAGACCGGCCAGCGAGCTCTGCTCGGACACCCACGTGGCGACGTTGGGGTGCATCGGGCGCGAGGGCCGGCGCAGCGCTTCGGCGAGGTCGGCCCCGACCAGCGAGTCCGGACCGGCTGTGGCGAGGCGGGTCCACGCCAGCGCAGAGCGGATCGCAGTGCGCTCGAGAAACTCGGTGCCGACACCGCCCTGGACCGCGATGCCCGCCGCGGCGAGACCGACCTGCACCGGTGCGAGCAACGCGTTCACTCGGGCCAGCACCGCGATCTGGTTCGGCGCCCGGCCAGCCGCGACCGCGCCCCGGACGGTGGCCAGGGTGGTGGTGAGGGTCTCGTCGCCCTCCACGATCTCGAGCCCGAGCGAGCCGGCGTGCGCGCTGCGGATCACCTTCGGGACCCGCTTGCGATTGTGTCGCACGAGGCGATCGGCGGCGGCGACGACGTCGCCCGGACAGCGGTAGTTGACCTCCAGCGGATGGTCTCCGGCGCCTGGGAACAGCGAGGCGAAGTCGATCAGCCACTCCGGGTCGGCGCCGCTGTAGCCGTAGATGGTCTGGTCATCGTCGCCCACACCGAACACACCGAACCCCGGCGCGGCGAGCAGCCGCACGAGGAGCACGTGGGCCGGGGTGAGGTCCTGGAACTCGTCGACCAGCAGCAAGCGACAGGCTCGCTGGGCGACGGCGCGGGCATCCGGATCGGCGAGCAGGATCTCGATCGCGCGGTAGATCTGATCGTCGAAGTCGAGCGCGCCGTCGTGCTCCAGTTGGGCCCGGTACTTCGGCCACATCTCGGCCAGCCCGTCGACGTCGCCCCCGTACATCGACTCGACGTTGGAGGGCGTGCGCAGGCCGAGGCGAACGACGCTCAATGCCTCGATCCACGACGCGACCGGATCGGTGTTGCGCTTGCGCGGGAACTGCACCAGGCGGCCGATGATCCGCCGGACGTCGACTTCGTCGATGGTCCGCCAGGTGCGCTGCTGTGGATGGAACGGCGCGGTGCCGTTGACGATGGCGAGCGCAATCGCATTGAGGGTGCGCACGCGCAACCCGCGCAACCCCGACGTGCGGTCCTGCATCTCCAGCTGGGCCCGCTTGTTGAACGCGACGAGGCTGAGCGCGGTCGGAGGCACCCGCCAGATGTCGAGCAGGTGGCGGGCGCGCTCGGTGAGCACCCGTGTCTTGCCACTGCCAGCAGGAGCGATGATGCGCGCTGCAGAACCGGCGTGCACCACGGCGGCGCGCTGATCGGGTGCCAGCGCGAGGCCGTCCGTGGCATCGTCGTCCAATGGCGGCCGGAGCGAGCCGTGCTCGAGCGCGACTGCGTGCAGCACCGGGTTCCCTCCGATCGGTGGGCGACGCTGCAGAGGTCCGCCGTCGAGCCACAGCGCTCCACCGTCGGCGAGGCGAACGTCGCTCGAGCCGTCCTCGGATTCGATCGCGCCGAGATCGATCGCCCGGTCGAACGTCGCCCAGACGGGCTCGGAACCGGTGGCGTCGATCGAGTTCGACCAGACGAGGTGGTGCAGCACCTCCAGCGGGAACCAGAAGCGAGCGCCGAGGAGGTACGGCGCGGCCGTCTCGACGGCTCGTACCGGGTCGACGAACTGATCCATCGCGTCGTCGTCGAGCTCGAAGACAACGCGCTCGTGCCGCATCGCGTGCTGCTGGAGGATGGCCACGACGGGTGCCGGATCGACCAGCGCGGCGCGGTCGATCGCGACGTGGACGGCGTCCGCCCACGGCAGCCAAGCCGGGCCGTCTGCGCTTCCGCGACGCACGACGAGACCTCGGGCGAGTGCATCCGGCCCGGGGTTGGCGAACGGGCGCCGGGCGGTCGTCGACGTCCCGGCCGGGCCCGATTCGAGGTCGATCGAACGCTCGGGCACGATCTCGCCAGCCGCCTGGCTGCGCTGCCAACACGCCCGAACGTCACTCGGCGAGGCGTGCTGTCCGCCGCAATAGGCACATGCGATCGCCATACATGTGTTCTATCGGAGAATCCGCGAGGACTCAGCCGGCGGTCAGCAACTTCGTCTTCGCCGCCGCGAACTCCTCGTCGCTCAGCGATCCGGCCGCGTGGAGCTGGCTGAGGTTCTCCAGCGCCGCGACCAGGTCCTCGTGCGGAGCTGCGCCGGCGGGCGGTGTCGCGAAGCCGGCGAACGGGTTCTGTCCGGACGTGATCACGATCGGCTGGCCGGGCACGCCGCCACCAGCGCTCATGCGCATCTGCAACAGGTTCTGGAGTTGAGCGGGATCGATCCCTCGGGCGCGCAGCATGTCGCCGTGGCTGGCGATCGCCATGATCGCCTTGCCGATGCTGGCACTGATCTCGCCGCCCATCCCACCACCCATCGCACCGACGGTCGTGGTGGTGGTCGTCCAGCCCGGTGGTGCCTGGCCCGGCGCCGGCGGCGCGGCGAACGGGACGCCGCTCGGCGAGGGCGCGGCGCCCGGTGAAGGTGTGGCGACGATCGGTGTCCCGCCGCGCACGATGTCGCGCAACAGGTCCTCTTGCTGCTCGACCGACTTCTTCTTCCTGAACCAGCTCACGTCCGCACGTTAGGCCTCCGGCCGTCGGCGCACCGGGCATCCGGTCTCGTCCGTAGGATCGTCGCCCGATGAGCATGCTCGACATCACCGCGCTTCGCCCCGACCCGGCTTCGCTCCAGGTGGAGTGGTCCGACGGCCACACCAGCCGCTACCCGTGGATCTGGCTGCGCGACCACGCTCACGACGCCGAGACCCTCCACCCCGTCACCCAACAGCGGCAGCTGTTCACCGCCGGCCTGCCGGACACGCTGACGCCGACGACGGTCGAGCTCGACACCGCCAACGAGGTCGCCTCGGGCGGCGCCGCGGTGGTGATCGGGTGGGCGCACGACGACGCACCGACCGTGCTGCCCGTCGTCTTCCTGATCCGCTACCGGCACCCGCATCCGGCGCGAGCCGCGGTCGACGTGACCCCGGTCCTCTGGGACGCCGGCACGCTCGACCGCGCGCCGACCGTGGCCTACGCCGACGTGATCGCCTCCGACGACGGGCTCCGAGACTGGCTCGGCGCGACGACCCGCTTCGGCTTCTGCCTCGCGGTCGGCACGCCGGCCACTGCCGAGGCGACCGAGCACCTCCTCCGCCGGGTCGGCTACGTTCGCGAGACGATCTTCGGCGGGATGTGGGAGTTCACCGCCGACCTCACCAAGGCCGATACCGCGTACACCAACCTCGAGCTGCGTCCGCACACCGACGGCACCTACTCCCACGACGCACCGGGCGTTCAGCTGCTGCACTGCCTGGAGTTCGTCGGCACCGGCGGCGAGAGCACCATGGTGGATGCGTTCGCCGCTGCGGAGCGCCTGCGGTCCGAGCATCCCGATCACTACCGGACGTTGTCCACGGTCGTGGTTCCCGGGCAGTACATCGGCGACGGATCGCACCTGATCGCGGCACGTCCGATCCTGCGTCACGACCACACCGGCGCGCTCGTGCAGGTGTCCTTCAACAACTACGACCGGGCGCCGTTCCTGCTGCCCGAGACCGAGACGTTGGCGTTCTACGCCGCACTGCGCGCGTTCGACCAGATCGTCAACGATCCGGCGATGCAATGGCGCCATGTGCTGGCCCCTGGCGAGGCGATGCTGTTCGACAACTGGCGGGTGCTGCACGGCCGCTGTGCCTACTCCGGTCTTCGCCGGATGTGCGGCGGGTACGTGAACCGCGAGGACGTGGAGAGCCGGTTGCGCCAACTCCTGTAGGTGAGTTCTGTAACGGAACTCACACACGCGAATGGCGATTCTGTTACACAACCGCAACAATTCACCCGTCATCTCACGAAGCAGAGTGGCTTGTGCACGGTGAGCGTTCGTTTCAGCTCACCTACCACAAGGAGACTTCCCATGGGACGGGCAACGACCTTCCTCACAAGAACAGCTCTGGCAGCCGGATCGGCTGCACTCGTCATCTCCGCCGGCGTCGGTGCCAGCAGCGCCGCACCGGCAGCTCATCCGGCCGACACTCCGCTGACGTGCAACAGCGGCCAACAGCTCGTCGGCACGGTGTGCACCGTCCTCACGGGTGCCGCCGATGCACTCCTGCCGAACGGCGGTCCCAACGTGGTGGTCACCGTGCCGGCGTCAGCGGTGCCTGACGTGCCGACCACCCTCCCGGCGCCGTTGAACACCAGCCTGGTCACCGTCAACGTGCCGGTGCAACTGTGCGATGTTACCGTCGGTGCGGTCGACGGCACTGCGGACGGCTCGTGTCCGGCCACGCCGGCGTCCGGCCCGAGCGTCAGCACCGGCGGTGCCGGCCCGCTGGTCGGCATCGCTGCACCGGTCCAGGTGTGCGGCGACTCGGTCGGCGCAGTCAACGGTGCCGCCACGGCACCGTGCCCGGCCACCGGTCCCTCGACCGTCGGCGACGGGTCCACCGGCGGACTGGTCGGCCTGGCCGCTCCCGTGCAGGTGTGCGGCGTCACCGTGGGCGCAGTCGATGCGTCGGCCGTCGGCGCATGCCCGACGAGCGGACCAACCGCCGTGACCGGTACTGGTGGTGGCCTCTCTGCAGTCGGGGCGGGCATCCAGGCCTGCGGTTCCTCGATCGGTGCGGGTCACGCGACCAGCATCGGTGACTGCCCGGCCCGAGGGCAGGCGGTCGGCGGCGGTGACGGTGCGCTCACCCTCAACGTTCCCGTCCAGGTCTGCGGCGAGACCGCTGGGGCTTCAGGTGGCGCCGCCAACGGTTCGTGCCCCGAGGCCGCTGTGCCGGCCACCGACCCGGCGCCCGCCACCACACCGGCCACGGTGCCGCCCGGCTCGGCGACCTCGAACGTCGCCAACGACATCACCGCCACCACGACGGGCAACGACGCCTCGCAGCTGGCACCCGTGGCCAACGTCGCCAACCCCGACGACAGCAGCGCCAGCGGCGCCGGCAGCGGTTCCAGCGGTTCCGGTGATGGCAATGGCTCGCTGCCCGTCACCGGCATCAGCATCGTCGCCATCCTCCTTGGGGCCGGTGCCCTGATGCAGTCCGGCATCATCGCCAAGATGATCGCCGCTCGGAAGGTCCGTCACACGGCGGTCTGACCCGGATCGCCCAGTGGTGCCCCGCCCAGCGGGGCACCACTTCGGCGCGTGGGAGTGGGCCGAGCCGGCCCGGACTGCCGGTCAGAGCTGGAGCGACTTGATCTCCAGGAACTCCTCGAGACCGAAGTGGCCGTATTCCCGACCGATGCCCGACTGCTTGTAGCCACCGAACGGCGCGTTGGCGTTGAACGCCCCACCGTTGACCTCGACCTGGCCGGTGCGCAGCCGCCGGGCGACCCGCTCGGCCTGGGCCTTGTCGGCCGACCACACTCCGCCGGCCAGGCCGTAGACCACGCCGTTGGCGATCCGCACGGCGTCGTCCTCGTCCTCGTAGGGAAGGATCGAGAGCACCGGCCCGAAGATCTCCTCCTGGGCGATCGTCATCTCCGGCGAGACGCCGCTGAACACCGTCGGTCGGACGTAGAACCCGACATCGAGGCCCTCCGGTGCGCCGAGGCCGCCGGCGACGAGCGTGGCCCCCTCGTCGATGCCGCGCTGGATGTAGCCCTGCACACGATCACGCTGCGCGGCCGAGGCGAGCGGGCCGAGGTGGGTGCCCTCTGCGAACGGGTCGCCGACCTGCATCGCGCTCGCGGTGGCACCGGCGATGGCTTCGGCTTCGGCCAGCCGGTCCTTCGGCACCAGCATGCGGGTCAGCGCCGAGCAGGTCTGTCCGGAGTTCAAGAACGCCTTGCCGACACCGTCACTGACCGCCTTCTTGAAGCCGGCTTCGTCGAGGTCGGCCAGGAGCACGTTGGCGCTCTTGCCACCGAGCTCGAGGGCGATCTTCTTGATCGTCTCGGCGCCGAGCTGAGCGACGCGCTTGCCGGCGCGGGTGGAACCGGTGAACGACACCATGTCGACGCCGGGGTGAGACGCCATCGCCTCACCGACGACCGGCCCGACGCCCGACACCAGGTTGAACACTCCAGCGGGCAGCCCGATCTCGTGGATGATCTCGGCGAGGATGAAGGCGTCGATCGGGGCGACCTCGCTGGGCTTCAGCACCACCGTGCATCCGGCGGCCATCGCGTACGCGACCTTCGCGGCGATCTGGTGCAACGGGTAGTTCCAGGGGGTGATGCACGCCACGACGCCGATCGGCTCGCGGACCACGAGCGACGAACCGAGCGTCTCCTCGAACGAGTACGACTCGGCGAGCGCCGCCGCCTGGTTGAAGCTGTTGATCGGCAGCCCGACCTGCACCATCTGCGAGAGCCACTTGGCCATACCGGTCTCGCGCGAGATCGCCGACGCGATCTCGTCCATCCGCGCGCCGAGCGCGTCACCGATGCGGGTGAGGTACTTCGCGCGCTCCTCGACCGGCGTTGCCGCCCAGCCGTCGAAGGCCGCGACGGCAGCCTGCACGGCCGCGTCGACGTCGGCCGCGGTGCCGGAGGGGATCGTGGCCATCACACCTTCGGTGACGGAGTCGATCACGTCGATCGTCTCGGTCGAGGTGGAGGCGGACCACGCCCCGTTGATGTAGATCTGGTCGTAGGTCGTCATGTCGTTCCTCTCGGGCCGGAGCTGCCCAGACGGTGAGTGTTCGGGGCCCAGAGTACGCCAGGTCCGTCGGCGCGTGGTCACCGCGCCCGACCGTCACACCCCTGTGGTGGAATGGGTGCAGCGGCTCGGGCCGCCCCGCGATCTCGAAGGTTTCCGCCGTTGGCTCTCTACGTTCATCACGCTTCGCACCTGGTCCCGCTCGTCGATTCCTTGGCGGGCGTGCTCGCCACTCCGCTGGCCGATGCGTTCGCACCGGAGGTGATCGCGGTGCCCACCGCCGGCGTCCGCGACTGGCTCGTGCAGCAGTTGGCACTCCGTCTCGGCACGGGAGACCAGCTGATGGACTTCCGCGCCGGTATCGCCGCGAACATCGACATGGTGTTCCCCGGACGGTTCACCGCAGCCGTGCTCGGCCGCGACCTGGACGAATCGAGTCCCTGGGACATCGACCGCCTCACGTGGTCCGCGCTGGCCGCGGTCGAGGCTGGACACGCAGCGGTGCCCGGGTGGACGGTCGGTCGTACCGGCGCCTACTCCACGGCGCGTCGCATCGCCGACCTGTTCGACGGCTACGCCACCAACCGGCCGCAGGTGCTCCAGCAGTGGGCCGCCGGCCACGACGGCGACGGCACCCTCGACGAGCACGGCGCGATCGTGCCGCTGGCACCCGACCATCGGTGGCAGCCGGTGCTCTGGCGGGCGATGCGGGCTGCAATCGGCACCC
>JAOBWQ010000065.1 GCA_025463425.1 Ilumatobacteraceae bacterium
CGTCAGACCCTGCGGATCTCGACCAGCGTGGTCTTCTTCTTGCCGCTGCGCTTGCCGATCAGGAACACCAGCAGGAGCAGCAGGAAGCCACAGGCGGCGGCTCCGGCCATCAGGGTCTGCTTGCTGCCCTCGACGGTCGACTGGATGCCTCCCTGGAACGAAAGGAATTTTGCTTCGAGGTCGTCGCGAGACACACCCTTCGGCGATTCAGCCATCAGTTCAGTTCCTTTTCGATCTTCTTGATGCGCGACAGCGCGATGAGGACGACGACGACACAGAACGCGATCACGACCAGGTACGCGGCCCACGTGAACGACCCGTTGCCGCGGAGCCAGCTGACCTTGTCCTGCAGGAGGCGGAGCAGTCCGAGGGCCAGGAAGAACAGGCCGAGCCCGATCAGCAGCGCGCCGGCGAGGCCGGCACCGACCTTGCGACCGAGTCCCTTCAGCGGCCCGACGGTCTCTTGGCGGACGTAGGTCTTGACGAGGTCGATGACCTCGCTCATCTCGCCAGGGTCCTTGGAGTCCGCTTTCGGCGAGGACTTCTTGGCGGCAGCTTCTGCCTTGCGTTTCTGGTCTGCCACCCGTCTATATGTAGCAGGTCGGGTGCGGCTCTTCCTACGGCTCCCCGAAATCGGAGTCGAAGTCGGAACCGCTCGACGGGTGTTGCAGGCGGAACTGCTGCAACGCCTGGGCATCGTCGAGCGCGGCCTCCAACAGATCGATCCGCTCTCGCGGCCCGCGGGCGGCCAACAGCCGTTGCTGGTCCGCCGGTCCGAGCGGCGCGAGCGCGCTGAGGTGGTACGACGCGACAAGGGGATCGGCCGACATCTCCGAGCTGACGTCGGCGTTCGCGTCGCCGAGCTCGATCGCGAGCGCGTTCATCCGCCGGACCCGAGTCCACGTCTCGCCGATCCGGTCGGTGAGGTCCTCGTCCGCGTCCTCGTCGGGCAGCTCGTCCACCACAGCCTGCGGGTAGGGATCGTCCGGCAGCCACTCCACCACCTGCACTCGGCGGGTACCGACGGTGACGAGCGCATAACGGCCGTCGTCGAGCTCGGCCACCTGGATCATCCGCGCCACGGTGCCGACCGAGCAGCGCACGTCTCCCCCGCCGACTTCGAGCCCGCGGGTGATCAACACGACACCGAACTCGTGCTCGGGCGACGCCAGGCAGTCCTGCACGAGCTGGCGATACCGCGGCTCGAACACGTGCAACGGAAGCACCGCTCCGGGCAGCAGCACCGAACCGAGCGGGAACATCGGCATGATCGCCATGTGCGCTGACCTTACGACGAACCGCGTCGGCGTGTCCTGGAAAGACCGATCAGCGCGGGGCGAGGATGTCGACGGTCGGCCCGCTGGGATAGGCGCCGAGCGTCTTGGCGAGCTCGTTCCAGAACGCCTCGTACGGCCCGGTGCCCGGTCCCTTGGATTCGTCGCTGATGCCCGGGGCACCCAGGACGAGCGAGAAGTCGAGCGTGCCTCCTGTCGTGGTCACGTACCCGGTCAGGGCCTTGACGTTGGTCAACGTGCCGGTCTTGGCGTGCAGGCGTCCGACGACGGTCGAGTCGACGAACTGGGTGGCCAGCGTGCCGGTCTGTCCGGCCACGGCCAAGCCGGCGCCGAGCGGGCCGTCGAGCGGCTGATGGAGCAGCACCTGCAGCAAGATGTTGCACGTCACGACGTTGCCCGAATCCAGGCCGGACCCGTCGACAAGGCTGATCTTGGTCGTGTCGATGCCCCATTCGGTCAGCACCCGCTTGATCACGTCGATCCCGTCGAGCGTCGAGCCGATCACGTTGTCGGCGTGCACGCTGATCTCCTTCAGCAGCATCTCCGCGGTGTTGTCGTCGCTGGTGGTCAGCATCTCGCCGACGATGTTGGCCATGGTCGCCGACTGCACAGAAGCGACCACGGGCAGGTCGGCGGGCGTCGGACCGACAGCCGGCGCGCCGGACACCTTGATGCCCGCAGCCTTGAGCAACCGCGTGAGATCGGTGGCCGCCCCGGCTGCCGGGTCGGTGTAGCGCTTCGTCGAGCCGATCTGGCGGGTCGAGTCGTTGACCATCAGCGCGCCCAGCGGGCCGGCCTCGCCGTTCTTGATGCTGTCCGACCAGGACGGGATGAAGCGCTGGGTGTCATAGCGCGAGTCGTCGCCGACGACGCGACCCTGGACCTGGGTGATGCCGGCGGTGACGAGCGCAGTCACCAGGTTCTCCAGCGGCGTCACGTTGGTCGGAGCGTCGGTGATGATCGAGGGCGGGTAGTCAGCCGTCGAGAGCAGCGGATCGCCCCCGCCGAGCATGAACAGGTCGCCCTGGACGACGCCGTTGACGACGTTGCCGAGCAACTTGGTGGTGTAGGTGAAATCTGGCCCGAGCACCTCCAGCGCAACTGCGCCCGTGATCAACTTCTCGTTGCTGGCCGGGGTGACCGGCGCGTCGCCGCCGTGGTCGTAGATCTTGCGCCCGTCGACCTCGACGACCATGCAGGATGTGTCGTTGACGAGCGTGCCGAGTGCGGTGAGCCCGGTGACGAGCGATCCGTCACTGCTCAGCGATGCCAACGTGCGGGGGGCGCGACGTACCGACAGCACCGGCGTCGTCAGCGGGATCGGCAGGTTCGGCGCGACCGGGATCTCGGCCACCTCGGGCGCGGGAACTCGCGCATCGGCCCAGTGCCACAGGTAGCCGAAGCCGACAGCAGGGATCGCGGCCAACACGATCAGCGCGAGGATCGGGGCGATGCCGACCTTGGCTGGTTTGCGGGCCATCAGACGAGCTCTCGCGTGCGGCGGAACTCGGCGTACCGGTAGAGGTGGCCGAGCGCAGTCACGGCGCGGTTTCCGGAGGCGTAGCAGAGCCGACCACTGGCCCGCACCGCTGCGGGACCGGCGTTGTCGGGATCGGCGACGGCCAGTTCCGTCGCAGTGAGGATCGGCTTGTCGTAGCGGCGCGACAGCTCGTCGGCAGCCTCGGCGAAGCGCTCGTCCTGGCGACGGTGGTAGGCGACGATCCGCTCCAGGCCGAAGTCGGGGTAGAACGGGCCTTCGGCCATCAGCCGCGCCTGGTTGCTCTGGATGCCCAGGCCCAGGTACACGACCGCGTGCACGTCCGCATGCGAAGCGATCATCTCCATCACCTCGGGAATCGTGTCACGAGTTTCGCCTCCCGCGCAGTCAACCGGGTTGTTCCGGCTCCACCGCGGCGGCAGCTTGGAGTCGATCGCTGCCTCGAGGTCGGCGGGCAACGCCATCAGCTGCAGGTCGCCGTCACGGAAGATCGCATCGCTCGTGACCACTCCCCAGCCGCCGGCGGTCGTCAGCACGACGACGTTCGGGCCCTTCGGCAACGGTTGAGTCGCGAACGTCGCTGCGGCCTCGAACGCCTCCTCGACCGTGATCGCACGGGTCACGCCGGCGGCTCGGCACGCACCGTCGAACACCTTGTCGTTGGCCGCCAACGCACCGGTGTGGCTCGCCGCTGCGGCCGCTCCGCCCTCCGTGGCGCCGCCCTTGACGATGACCAACGGCTTCCGTGCCGCGACCGCGCCGAAGCGGGCGAGCAAGCTGCGTCCGTCGGTGATGCCCTCGACGTAGGCGAGCCCGACGGCCGTCTCGGTGTCGTCCGCGTAGAACCCGAGGTAGTCGGCCACGTCGACTGCGGCGGCATTGCCGGCCGAGACCGCACGGCTGATCCCGACACCCGTCTGGCGGGCGTAGTTCAAGAAGCTGGAGACGAAGTTGCCACTCTGGCTGGCGACGCCGATCCGGCCGGCCGGCGGGAACGGCGCGACGATCTGGGCGCACAGCTTGGCCGACGTGCTGACGACACCCTGTCCGTTGGGACCGGCCAGCAGGATGCCCAGCTCGGCCGCCAACGCCACCAGCTCCGCCTCCGCGCGCCGGCCGTCCTCGCCCGCCTCGCCGTAGCCGGCGCTGGTCAAGAACGCGGCCTTGATGCCCTTCGCCGCGCACGCTCGTAAGAGGGCCGGGTTCGCCGAGGCCGGCGTGCAGACGAAGACGAGGTCGATCTCGCCGGCCGGGAGCGCGTCGATGTCGGCGACCGTGCGTATCCCGAGCACCTCTTCTCCGCTGAGGTTGGTGCCGTAGACGCCGCCCGTGTAGCCGGCGGCCAGGATGTTGTGCAGGGAGACGAAGCCGAACTTGCCCGGATGGCTCGACGCGCCGGTGACCAGCACGCCGCGCGGGTTGAACAGCGCGGCGAACTGCTCGGCCGTGGGCGGCTGGTGCTCGGCAGGTGCTCCGTTCGCGTCGCCGGGCTCCCCGACCTCGACCAGCGCGTCCACCGCGACCGGGCTGCCGTCTGAGCGGATGATCAACGGGTTGACGTCGATGCTCTGAACATCTGGGCGGGCTGCGGCAATCGCGCCGAGCCCGACGAGGACGTCGATCAACTGCTCGCGGTCGACTGCTGCTTCCCCACGGAACTCACCGAGCAGCTTCTGCGTGGCCAGCCCGGAGACCATCTCAGCGGCCTCGACGCGGGTCACGGGGGCCGGACGGAACACGACATCGGCGATCGCTTCGGCCAGCACTCCACCGACCCCGAGCATCACGGTGGCACCGAACTGGGGATCGCGGAGCAGACCGGCGATCAGCTCACGGTTGCCGGAGATCATCGGAGCGACGAGCAGGGACACATCGCCGTCCTCGGCGGTGGCCTTGCCGAGCAGCTCGTCGGCGGCCGCCACGACAGCAGCACGGTCCGCGAGACGCAGCTTGACGAGGCCGCGCTCGGTCTTGTGTGCGATCGCGTCGCCGCAGAGCTTGACCACCACGGGGAACCCCAACTCCGCCGCAGCATCGGACGCATCGGCAGTTGTGGCGACCTCGCGCTCGTCGGCGATCGGCACGCCGAACCCACGCAGGAGCATCTTCGACGCGGATTCGGACAGGGTTCGACCGGGAGACGACACGGCGCAACCGTAGCCAGTGGGCGCCGAGGAGGGCTGAATCCTCGGCGGTGTCCTCAGGAGGCGGTGTGGGCGTGGAGCAGCGCGGCAACGTCGACCGCGAGCTCCTGGATCACGAGATGACCCGCCGGCAGCTCGTGCAGCTTCGAACCGGGGATCGCCGCGTGGAGAGCTCGGCTGTTGCCGATGTCGACCCAACGGTCCTCCAGCGCTCCGATGATCAACGCCGGCGCCGTGATCGACGGCAGCAGCGCGCTGATGTCGAGGGTGATGTCGAGGTCGAGGTGCGCTGCCGAGCCCGGTGCGATCTGGCTGGCCGTGAACGGCAGCAGGGTCTCGATGATCGGCTCAGCGACGGTGAGTGCGCCGACCGTGAAGCCGTCGGCCATCGCATAGCGCATGAACAGCTGCGGGTCGGCCTCGATCAACCGCTTCCACAGCTCGAACGTGATCCGCATCCGAGCATCGGACGAGGCCCACCCACACAGCGACGTGACCGAGAGGGCGCGTGTGGGACTCGTGCCCGCGATGGCCAGCGCGATGACGGCGCCGAGCGAGAAGCCGCCGACGTGGAACGTGTCGTGGCCGAGATGGGTCATCAGCGCCAGCGACTGCTCGACGACGCCGGCAACGGTGAGCGGCTCGGTGGGCATCGACGACTCGCCGCTGCCGGGGAGCTCGATCAGCACGAACCGGTAGAGGTCGGCGGGCATCGCTGCTCGCACTGCGTCCCACGCCGCACGCGCCATCGTCGTGCCGTGGAGCAGCAGCAGCGGGATGCCGGAGTCCGGCCCTTCGACCGCGTAGCCGACTGTTGCGTCACCGACCTGAAGGGTTGCCATGCCGGCACGGTAGCCAATCGTCCACGGGCGCTGGACACGGTGCCCTCACCGCGGGCGGGTCAGGGCACGAGCGCGCTGCGGAAGAACCCGAGCACGTGCTGCAAGCGCACCTCGAGCAGTCGCTCCGACAGCGGCTCGTCGTCGAGCAGCCCGCCGAGGAACGGCGCGTCGGAGAAGTAGCTGAGCAGTGCTCCGTACCCGGTGAGCAGGAGCTGCTCGGGATCGTGGGCCCGGAAGTTGCCGGCGTCCATCTCGCGCTGGAAGTAGCCGGCAGCGCTGTCGAACGCCGGGCGCAGCACTCCGGAGAGATCGATGCCGAGGTGCGCACCGTTGTCCAGCGCTTCGCGCCGCATGAGGCGCACGTAGTCGGGGTTGTCGCTGAAGAACCGGAACCCAGCCACGAGCACGGATTCCACCTTGGTCCATCCCCGCTCGGTGCTGCCGATGGCCCCTTCGAGCCGGTCGAACCAGTCCGACAGGAGCCGTTCGAAGACCTCGCCGTAGAGGACTTCCTTGGACGCGAAGTGGTGCAGCAGGCTCGGCCGGCGAATCCCGACGGCAGCCGCGATGTCGTTCAACGAGGTGCCGTCGTAGCCGGCCTCGGCGAAGCAGTGGAGCGCTTCGACAACTATCTGATTCCGCGTCGAGAGGTGCTCGCCGCCATCGGTCATCGCGCGTATCGTACAGCACGTGTCCGTGACCTCGGCCCGGAGGGTGCTCACCGAGCAGGGCTGGAGCGGCCCGGCGGAGATCGTGGCGAGCGCCGACGGGATCATCGTCGAGATCCGCCCGACGCGCTCGCCGACGCCGGACGTGAGCCTCGTCCCCGGCTTCGTCGACGTGCAGGTGAACGGGATCGACGACGTCGACGTCGCGTCCGCGGCCGGCGCCGACTGGCGTCGGTTGGGGGACCTCCTGCTCGACCAGGGCGTCACCGCGTGGTGCCCGACGCTGGTCACCGACCGGCTCGACCGGTTCGCGCTGCCGCTCGAGCGGATCGCGGCCGCACTGACCGACGCCCGGACATCGGGTGATCTGCCGACGATCGTCGGCGCACACCTGGAAGGCCCGTTCATCGGCGGTGCGCCCGGCGCGCACCCTCGTGAGCTGATCGTGCCGATCGACCTCGACTGGTTGTCCGCGCTGCCGTCCGTGGTGCGGCTGGTGACACTGGCCGCAGAGATCCCCGACGCGGCGCAGGCTGCCGAGCTGCTGAGCGCCCGCGGCGTCGTGGTGTCGATCGGGCACAGCACGCCGTCCGTCGACGATGTCGAGGACCTCGCCGCCGCCGGGGCGCGCATGGTGACTCACCTCTACAACGGCATGTCCGGCGTGCACCATCGCGAGGCCGGACTGGCGGCGATGGCGCTGGTCGACGATCGGCTGACGGTCGGATTGATCGCCGACCTCGTGCACGTCCACCGGCTCGCGATCCAGCTCGCGTTCCGGGCCAAGCCCGCCAACCGGATCGTGCTCGTCACCGACGCCGTCGCATGGCGCGCCGGTGAGCGACGCGGTGCCGCCGGTGGCACCGTCGGCGGCGTCGTGATGGCGATGCGCGACGGCGCGCCACGTCTCGCCGACGGGACGTTGGCCGGCAGCGCGGTGACGATGGACCAGGCGGTGCGCAACGTGGTCGACGTGTGCGGCGTGCCACTCGATCGCGCGGTGCGTGCGGCCTCCACCAATCCCGCAGCGCTGATGGGACGCCCGGATCTCGGCCGCCTCGCAATCGGGTGCCGCGCCGACATGGTCGCGCTCGACGCGGACGTCGCTCTTGGCGGCGTCTGGTTGGGCGGCCAACAGGTCCGCTGAGGGTCCGGCTCGCCGTTACCCTCGACGAGATGCAGATCGTCTCCGCACTCTTCGTCGAGAACTTCGAGCTCCGCCAGGCGCCCGGGCCGTCGACCCGCATCGATCTCACCGGGGCGATGTTCTCGATGGCGGCACCTTCGCCCGTGCCCCTGACCATCTCCCCGCATCTGGTCGCGTTGATCTTCTGCGCACCCGACGAACCCGGCAGCGGAGTGTTCGAGGTCATCTTCCGCAAGGGTCGCAACGAGACCGACGAGCAAGTTGCGCGCAACGTCAGCCCGTTCACCGTCGACCCGGGGAAGTTCACCTACCGACTCGTCAAGGGCGAGCTCGACTTCGACGCGTACGGTCAGATCTTCGCCCACTGCCGTGTCGATCGCGGTCCGTGGCACCTCGTCCCGTTCACCCTGTTGCCACCTGTCTGAGCCCGGTCCGCCACCTGCGTGAACGGCAGGTGGATGGGGGTCTGCCGCTGCTGCGACCGGGTACAGTCGCTGGCGTGCCATCAACGTTGACGCCCGAACAGGATTCCGCAGCCATCAGCCTCATCCGGGGCTTCGCGATGGACGCCCCGTTCTATTCCAAGAGCGGTCACCAGGGCACGGCGATGGCGCTCGCTCCCCTCGCCCACGTGATCTTCAGCCGGATCATGCAGCACGATCCG
>JAOBWQ010000075.1 GCA_025463425.1 Ilumatobacteraceae bacterium
CTCCCGGGCAAGCACGTCGGGACGAATCGACAAATCGGTCGGGAAGATCAGCGCTCCGACGTCCATCGCTCCAACCATAGAGCGTGCCGAGACAGTCACATGGCGGGCGAGATCAGCGACCGAAGCATTGAGCCGTGGTCCCGCACTCCGCCGCAACCGACGTCGAGGATGTCAGGCGCGTTGGCGGCCCTGGTGCTCTGTCATACTTCCGGTGAGCGCCGGCAGGCGGATCGTGAAGGTCGAGCCGTGACCAACGGTGCTCTGTGCGTCGACCGAGCCACCGTGGGACTCGACGAGCCGGCGCACGATCGCGAGGCCGAGGCCGCTGCCTCCCGATGATCGGTTGCGCGACTTCTCCGCCCGCCAGAATCGGTCGAAGACGTGGGCGAGATCTTCCGGGGCGATGCCTGATCCGGTGTCGGTGACGTCGAGCACGACTGCATCGGCGTCGACCGCCGCCTTCATCGAGATGATGCCGCCAGGCGGAGTGTGGCGCAGGCTGTTTGCAGCCAGATTCTGGAGGGCTTGACGCAGCCGGGTCGGGTCGGCGAACAGGTGGAGACCGCTCGGCACCTGCACCTCGAGGGTGATGCCCGCCGCGTCCGCTGAGGTCGCCAGGGCAGTCTGCACCTGGGCCAGCAGGACCGCCACGTCAACCTCCGTCTTGTGCAGTTCGAGGCGGCCGGCGTCGGCCATCGCCAGGTCTTGCAGGTCATCGACGATCTGTTGCAGCAGGATTGATTCCTCGAGCAGTGATGCGTTCCGTGCTTCGTCGTGCTGGCCGATTCCGTCCCTGGTCGCTTCGAGCCATCCGCGGATGTTGGTCAGCGGGGAACGCAACTCGTGGGCGATGTCGGCTGCGATCGTGCGCCGCTGCAGCTCCATTCGTTCTCGTTCTGCCGACATCTCGTTGAATGCTGTGCCGAGGCGGGTGATCTCGTCGTTGCCGGAGATCCGGACCCGGACGCCGGTGTACCCGGAAGCCATCGTCTGGGCTGCCTGTGTCAGGTTGCGAAGTGGGCGCACCATCCGCATTCCGACGATGATCGTGGTTCCGACGACGAGCACGAGTATGGCGAGGACGATGACGATGATCCGCAGTTGGTTGCCTGTGCTGAGGTCGAATCTGGCCGTGCCGGCATTCGAACCGCTGATGTAGAGCAGCGCGGCCGGTGCGACGTATGGGCCCAGTTGCTGCCGACGGGCGGTTGCGATGCAACCGGGGACGGGCAGATCGTCGGACGCCGGGCGCTCGACCGTTCGCGACCAGGTGAAGTCGAGTTGCAACCAGACCGGCGCGACGTGTTGATCGACGAGGCACGTGTTGACGAGGAACTGGAGATCTGACAGGCCACGTGTCTCGGTGACGGTCGTGCGGTCGTCAACGTCGGTGACGTCGGCGGTGCAGATCCTCCTGATCGCTGGGTTGGCCGTTTCGACTCGAGCGCGACCGTTCGCGTCCGTCTCGGTCGTTCCGCTGCCGCCGTGATCGCGCAGGCAGGTGAGGAGGCCGATGGCGGCGGCGTGCAGGCTGTTCTGCTCGGCGGGGGCGAGTCGGAACGGGCCGATTGCTTCGGAGCTGATCTGACCCTTTGATGCGTCAGGAACAAACGCGAGATCGACGGCGAGCGGGTCGACGATCACCGATGGCTTCGCCGGCAGGGTGCGTTTGAGCGGACCGGCAAGATGAGTCCCGTCTTGGGCGACCAACGTGATCTGTCGCCCGGTCGATTCGCTGAGCGCATCGACGACTGGCTCCACCGCGGTCCACGACGGATGCGTCGACGCGTAGCTGAGCAGACCGCGATAGATGCTGCCGTCCTTGGCCAGCGCGTCGCCCTCCTCCTGTTGCAACGCGCGGGTGACGGTGCGGGCCGCCAGCCAGGCGGTCGCTGCGATCGAGCACACCGCCACCAGGGTCGACACGATGAGGAGTCGGGTCAGGAGGCTTCGCCGTACTGAGATCACCGGTGGTCGGCCAGCTTGTAGCCCACGCCGTAGACGGTCAAGAGGTAGCTCGGCGTGCTCGGATCGGGCTCGATCTTTCTGCGCAGATTGCGGATGTGGAAGTCGATCGCCCGCTGTGTGATGTAGGGATCGATGCCGTGCATCAGCTCGAGCAGTTGATCGCGGGTGAGGACGTGGCCGACGTGGGTGACGAGGGCATCGAGCAGCCGGAACTCGGCCGCGGTGCACACGACGTCGGCGGAGCCAAAGGTGACCTCGTGACGCGCGCGGTCGATTGCGAGTCTCCCGACCTCGGTGCGCGACTGCCGTGGGTCAGCGCTGCGCACCGCCCCACCCCTTCGCAACAGGGTGCGGACTCGGGCCATCAGCTCGGGCGGGCTGAACGGCTTCGTCATGTAGTCGTCGGCGCCGAGGTCCAGTCCGAGCAACAAATCGTCCTGAGTGGTGCGCGCCGTCAGCATCAGGATCGGCAGTGTCGACTCGCTGCGAAGGACCCGACACACGTCGAGGCCATCGATCTTGGGGAGCATGATGTCGAGGATCAGGATGTCCGGCGGGTTGCGGCGGATCTCGTCGATCGCTGCGCGACCGTCGGCCACGACGACGACGGTGTGTCCTTCGTGCTCGAGGTAGCGCCGAATCAGTTCGGACTGCTTCGGATCGTCCTCGGCGACCGCAACTCGGGCTCCCATGACGACGAGCGTAGGCGCCGACCACGATCTTGTCCGGCGGATCCGGCGACGCTTGCGACTTCATAACAAGTCGCTCGTCGGCCACTCGCAGTGTGCGTCCATCCTCGATGAGGTGAACGGGAACCTGTCTCCTCAGCGATACGGCCGTCGGCGTGTCATCGGCGTCGTCGTTGCAGTCCTCGCAGTGGTCGGCGCTGGAGTCGCTGTCGTCGTGACTCGCGGTCGGCTCGACGCAGGCCGCGAGCGGGCCGCCACGACGACGCTGCCTCTCTCGACCGTCGCGGTGACTCGAATGGACCTGTCTGACACGACGAGCTTCGACGGGTCGCTCGCCTACACGTCGCCGATCACCCTCAAGGGCACCGGCACCGGAACCATCACCAAGCTTGCCGAGGTTGGGACCGTCGCCCAGAGAGGGTTCCCGCTGTACTCGGTGAACGACAAGCCCGTGCCGGTCTTCTTCGGGGACACACCGCTGTTCCGGCCCGTCGGCCGAGTCGGAATGTCGGGATCAGATGTCGCGATGGTCGCATCCAACCTCGCTGCGCTCGGCCTCATCCAACCGTCCTCGACGAGCGATCACGGCAAGGTCGTCTGGACGACTGCGATGCGCGCAGCGCTCGGCAATTTCCAGGCATGGGTCGGCCTTCCGGTGACCCGCACACTTGCCGTCGGCGACGTCATCGTGCTCGGCGCCCCACTCCGCGTGGACACCGTCGTCGCCCGCACCGGCGACGCCGTCAGCACCGATCTGCTCACCCTCACCAGCCAGCACAAGTCGATCACCATGCTCATCGACCCCGCCGCAGCCCGTGGAATCACGGTCGGAGTCGCAGCCGCCGTGACGCTCGGCGACGGCACGATCATCCCCGCCACATTCACGTCCCTCAGCTCCGCCACCGTTCCGCCCCCGTCCGACCGGACCACGGGGCCGTCCGACGCCGACCAGAAGGTCACGGTGACGGTCGAGCCCGACGACGACAGCACTGTCACAGACGTCGTCGACTCACCCGTACGAGTCTCGGTGACGACGCGAACTCGCTCCAACGTCCTCACTGTTCCCGTCGATGCGTTGCTCGGGTTGCGCGAGGGTGGTTACGCGCTCCAGACCACAGACGGCACGCTCGTCGCGGTCACCCTCGGCATGATCGCCGGGGACCGCGTCGAGATCTCCGGTCCAGACGTGCGTGACGGCCTTTCGGTGGTGACGGCCGCATGAGTGGGACAGCGGTCCTCGAGCTCAAGCACGTCACCAAGACGTACGGCGCCGGCGTGACGGCGCTCGATGACGTGACGCTCGTCGTCAACGACGGCGAGATGCTCGCAATCGTGGGCCCCTCAGGTTCCGGGAAGTCAACCCTGCTCAACATCATCGGCACCCTCGATCTCCCGACAGGTGGCACAGTCGAGATCGGTCGCCAGGACGTCCGAGGCCTCTCCGACCGACAGCTGTCCGCATTGCGCGGTCGGTCGCTGGGGTTCGTCTTTCAACAGTTCCACCTTTCCGACATGGTGAGCGCGATCGAGAACGTCACCATCGGATTGCTCCACGCCGGCGTGCCGAGACGGCAACGGCGCTCGATGGCGATGGAAGCGCTGGATCGGGTCGGTCTCGCCCATCGCGGCGACCATCGACCGGGTCAACTGTCTGGTGGCGAGCGACAGCGCGTCGCGATCGCCCGGGCCATCGTCAACACCCCGACACTGCTGCTCGCCGACGAACCGACCGGCGCGCTCGACACCGCCAACGGTCGAGCCATCCTGGATCTGCTGATCGAGCTCAATGCTCAAGGCACCACGACCGCGATCATCACCCACGACAACGCCACTGCGGCACGTCTGCCCCGGCGGATCGAGCTTCGTGACGGACGCATCGTCACCGACGTGACCGATGAGGCGACGACGTGACGACCTCGCTCGCACCTGACCAGACCCCCACCCACGAACGGACCACGGTTCGGGCACGCCTCCACGCTGCCGACGTCGTCGCCCTCGGCATGATCGGCATCAGGACCCGCAAGCTCCGCGCCGTCCTCTCCGCCCTCGGCATCTCGATCGGCATCGCCACCATGGTTGCTGTCACTGCGATCCCTGCGTCCAGCCAGGCTGCGCTCGACCGTCGGCTGACCGCGCTCGGCACAGACATGTTGCGCGTCGATCCATTGCCCCAGAACGACATCCCGACGAAGCTGCCGATCGCATCGGTGGGGATGGTCGCCAGGATCGGACCGGTCACGCGCGCCGCAGCCGTCGCGAACACGCACGTCGTCGTGAGGCGCACTTCGATGGTCGACCCGAACGTCACGTCAGGTCTCACCGTCCTGGCAACAACCCTTGACCTCCTCGCTGCAGTCAACGGCAGTGTCGCTGTCGGTCGATTCCTGGACACCACTTCGTCGGCCTTCGCCGAGGTCGTTCTCGGCTCCGTGGCCGCCCACCGGTTGGGGATCGACACCGTCGCCGTTGGAACGACACGACCGACCGTCGACATCGACGGCACCGCGTTCATCGTGATCGGCATCCTCGCTGCGACGCCGCTGTCCGCCGACCTCGAACGAGCGGTGTTCGTCGGCTGGCCAGTCGCCCAGATGACACTCGGTTTCGACGGACGACCCACGGTCGTGTACGTCAAGGCACGAGAGGACGCGCTCGGAGACGTGCGCTCTGTGCTCCCCGCCACGCTGCATCCCCAAGCACCCGGCCTCGTCCAAGTCAGTCGACCCTCGGATGCCCTCGCCGCCAAGAACGCAGCGCGATCCACGTACTCGGCTTTGTTCATCGCCCTGGCCGCCGTCTCGCTCATCGTCGGCGGCGTCGGCATCGCCAACACGATGTTGATCTCCGTCCTCGAACGTCGCCGAGAGATAGGAATGCGACGGGCCCTCGGCGCCACCCGACACCACATCCGCGCCCAGTTCCTGACCGAAGCAATCCTCTTGTCGGCCTTCGGCGGACTGGCCGGCACGGGCGTCGGGATCGCCGGCACGATCGGCTACGCAACTCTCCACGACTGGCCAACCGTGATTCCCATCACGACGATCGCCGGCGGCATTGCCGGCGCAATGGTGGTCGGCATCGTCGCCGGCCTCTCCCCATCCAGCCACGCTGCCCGGCTCTCGCCCGTCGAAGCCCTCAGCAGCCTGTAGACCACCCAAAGGAAAGGCAGCAACATGCAACACAACACACCCACCCGATGGGCCGCCGCCACGGTCATCGCCCTCGGACTCACGGCATGCTCGAGCGCGGCGAAGCCCGAGGTTGCCTCGCTGACGAACCCCGCCACTGCGGCTTCGCAACTCGTGACAACGACATCGGCGGCCCCGGCACCACCCACCTCCTCCCCGCTCGGCTCCACGCCAGACGCTGATCCCGCGATCACGAGCACGGCGTCGACGAATTCGACCAACGCGACCGGCTCGACCGTCACGGCGGTCGCGCCGACCGTCAGCTCAGTCCTCGGCGGCACGGCGCCACGCGAACGGCTGGACATGACCGACGATGATCGTGCCGCGCTGTACCAGCCGTACAACCAATGCCTCGCCGACAACGGCGTGACATCCGACGATCAGCTGGTCGCCAAGCAGCAAGCCGATGTCGTCACCCAAACCTGCCAACCGCTCTATCCCCTGCCGCCATGGGAGTACGACCCG
>JAOBWQ010000107.1 GCA_025463425.1 Ilumatobacteraceae bacterium
CCATCGCGTACAGGTCGAGCGTCGTCACCGTCCTCCCTGCTCGCTCGAGGCCGCGCGTCGCGGCCGCAGCCATCGCATGGGTGAAACTGGTCGGCTCCGGGTGGACCACGACGACGAGGGTGGATCCGCCGCCCCGGTGTCCGGTCACGAGGCCAGCTCGCCGAGGCAGTCGTCGAGCGCGTCCAGCGCGACCGACAACTGGTCGTCGGTGACGGCCAAGCTGAGGTTGATCATCCCGCGTGCCGCGGTGTAGATCCCGCGTTGGTACAGGCCGAGGAAAAGGAGCTCCTGGAGCACGTCGTCGCGCCCGGCAGCATCGGCGGGGGTGCGTGGGGGTTCGGCCAGCGCGTGCAGCGACATCATCGAGCCGAACCCGCTGACGCTGACCGGCAGACGATGTCTCGCGAGCACGGACGCGACGTGACCGCGGAGCTCCTCGCCCCGAGCTGTGTGCGCGACAGCGGCGTCGGCGGTGAACACCTCGCCGAGCACGACCTCGCCGGCAGCCATCGTCGCGATGTTGTTGTTGAACGTTCCCGCATGGCTGATCACGCGTCGGCCAGGACCCTGCGGACGCTCGCCGTCGAACTGGTCGAGCAGCTCTGCCGTACCGCCGAACGCGCCGAACGAGAAGCCACCGCCGATGTACTTGCCGTAGGTGGTGATGTCGGCCTTCGCGCCGAGGAGGTCGGCGAGGCCGGTGGGGCCGTGACGCGAGGTCATCACCTCGTCGGCGATGCAGACCGCGCCGACGGCTCGGGCCGCGGCGAACGTGTCGGCCAGGAAGCGGGGAGCGGACGGGATGCACCCGCCGGACCCGAGCATCGGCTCGACGATCACCGCCGCGAGCTGGCCCGCATGCTGGTCGATCAGGGCGAGGGTGCCCTGGAGGTCGTTGTACGGCGCGACGACGAAGTCGTACGGCGCGTTCCACGGTGCGGCGCCGCTGGCGAAGTACAGGACGCCGCCGTGGTAGCCGCCATGGAAGACCATGATCTTCTTCCGCCCCGTGTACATGAGCGCCGTCGTGATCGCCATCAGGTTGGCCTCGGTGCCGGAGTTGGTGAACCGCACCCGCTCCAGCCCGAACCGGCCACACATCAGCTGGGCCAGGCCGACCTCGTGACGGTGCACGCCGCCGACACTGGCGAGCGTGGACAGGGCTGCCGCAACGGCGTCGAGCACCCGGCGCTCACTGTGGCCGAGCAGCCCAGCGGTGTAGTCGCCGAGCAGGTCGATGTACTCCTGGCCGTCGGCATCGGTGAGCACCGAACCGTGGCCGGCCACTAACGTGAGCGGGAACGGCAGGTGGGTCAGCACGGTGCGCGTGTGCCCGCCGGGCAGCACGGCGCGGGCTGCGGCGTGCTGGAGCCGGCTCTGGGGGTGCCTGTCGGCGAACGCCTGGCGGGCATGTTCGAGCGTCGTCGGCGTCACGTTCCGATACTGGCACGCCTCGATCGTTACCATCGGCGGCTGGAGGAACGTCGTGACGATTGACCAACAGCGTGGTGGAGCGGGTGAGCGCGATGCGGGATGGGACGCGCTCCTGGACCGGTTCGACCGACACACCCAGATCGCGCACGGCATGGGTGGTCAGGCCCGCATCGACCGCCAGCACGGCAAGGGTGCCCTCACCGCGATCGAGCGGGTGCTCGAGCTCCTCGATCCGGGCACGTTCCGCGAGCTCGGCACGTTCACGGGCCTCGCGGTGGAGTCGCCTCGCGATGCGCTCGTGGCGGGGCACGGGCTGATCGACGGTCGTCCGGTGCTGGTCGGCGCCGAGGACGCCACGGTGCAGGGTGGATCGATCGGTTCAGCAGGCAGTTCGAAACGGGCCAGGCTCGCCGCCCTGGCTCTGCAGGAGCGCGTGCCGTTGGTGATGCTGCTCGACGGCGCCGGCCACCGCGTCAGCTCGGCGATGGAGCGTCATCGTCCCGCGCCCGGCGACCTCGCCCTGATGGCGGATCTGATCGGCCAGGTGCCGACGATCGCTGTCGTGCACGGTGCGTCGGCCGGTCACGGCGCACTCACCGCGCCGCTGTGCGACACGATCATCATGGTCGAAGCTCAGGGCCAGCTGTTCGTCGCCGGTCCACCGTTGGTCGCCGCGGCCACCGGCGAGCAGATCGACAAGGAGACCCTCGGTGGCAGCGAGGTCCACCTCGCGTCCGGTGTCGGTGATCTCGGTGCGGCCGACGACTACGCCGCGCTGGCCCTCGTTCGCCGGCTGCTGTCGATGGACGAGCTCGCCGAACCCGTCGAGCCGAGCGAGACGCGCTCGCTGACCGAGTTGATCCCTGCCAACCAGCGCGCCCCGTACGACATGCGCCACGTGCTGGCCGCCCTGTTCGACGCGGATTCGGTGCTGGTGATGCAGGAGCGCTACGGGGCATCGCTGATCACCGCGTTCGCCCGGCTGGCCGGGGTGACGGTGGCCATCGTCGCCAACCAACCGCTGGTGCGCGGCGGCGCGCTCGACGCCGACGCGGCTCGCAAGGCCGAGCGCTTCATCGGGCTCGCAGGCTCGCGCGGGCTGCCGTTG
>JAOBWQ010000136.1 GCA_025463425.1 Ilumatobacteraceae bacterium
GCCAACCGTCGGCGGTGATCGTTGCGATCACGGGATAGATGCCGCGCAGCGCATCGGGCCCGCCCGTCGCCGAGTCGGCGTCAGCGGCCTCCCACAGTGCACGGCACGCGAGCGTGAGCGCTTCGTCGCGGTCGAGCTGCGGGTTGTGGCCGAGCTTGATGACCGTGCCGGCGTGCAGGCTGCCCGAACCGGTGGCGACGTACTCGTGCTCCTCGTAGCGGCCGCCGGTGACGTCGTACGCCCACAGCCGGCCGGTCTCGCGACGGTTGTCGTATCCGGCGAACAGGGGCACGACCACCATGCCCTGCATCGCCGCGGGCAGGTTGCCGCGCACCATCATCGACAACTGGTTGGCCTTGCCTTCGAGGCTGAGGAAGGTGCCCTCGACCTTCTCGTAGTGCTCGAGCTGGAGCTGGAACAACTTGATCATCTCCATCGCCGGACCGGCTGCACCGGCGATCGCGACGCCGCTGTAACGGTCGGCCTGGACCACCTTCTCCATCGAGCGGTGGCTGATCAGGTTGCCCGAGGTGGCGCGGCGGTCGCCGGCCATGACGACACCGTCGAGGTAGCGCAAGGCGACGCACGTCGTTGCATGGGGAACCCCGAGATCGCCCATTGGACCGACCGGCGACTCGGTGGTGAGACCGACGCGGCGGAGCAGCTCGGGAAAGCTCGCACCCGGATCATCGCCGGGCGCGAAGAACGGCATCGACATGTCGAGTTACTCTCCGCCCTTTTGCACGTAGCTCTTGACGAAGTCCTCGGCGTTGGTCTCGAGCACCTCGTCGATCTCGTCGAGCAGGTCATCGAGCTCGGCCTTCAGCTTCTCTCCCTGCGGCGCGCCGGCCGGGGCGTCGGTGACCGTCTCCTCGGTGCGAGCCGGGGTCGGCTTCTGCTTCTGTGTGCGCTCGGCCATGGGGTGTGGTCTCCTGTGTGGTCGGTCTGATTCGTAGCCTATGAGCCCAATCGCGACAACAGCTCAGCGGCGGTCGCGCAGTCATCGAGCAGGTTGGCGACGTGTTCGGCGGTGCCTTTGAGCGGTTCCATCATCGGGACGCGACGGAGCGGGTCGCGCCCGACGTCGAACACCATCGAGTCCCAGTTGGCGGCGACGATGTCGTTCGGCCACTTCTGCAGACAGCGTCCGCGGAAGTAGGCGCGGGTGGTGGTCGGCGGCTCCGTCATCGCCGTCCGTACGTCGTCGTCGCCGATGAGCGTCTCCAGCCCGACCCTTCTGGCGAGGCAGCGATCTGCGCGCAGATCGTGGTACTGCAGGTCGAGCGCCTTCAACTTCGCGTCCGCCGGGCGGAGGTCGTGGCGGGCCGCGAACGCGTTGACGAGCCGCTCCTTTGCCACCCAGTCGACCCAGCCGGCAACGCTGTCGCGGTTGCTCTCCAGTCCGGCCAGCACGGTCTCCCATCGAGCCAGCACGTCGAGCCCGACGGCCTCGCCGACGGACTCCAGACCGTGGCTGCGCTCGTACTTCTGGGCCCGCTCGAGGATCGCCCACTGCAGTTCCAGCGCCGTCACCCGCTTGCCTTCGCGCAGGAGCACGGTGCGCGTCAGCGTCGGGTCGTGGCTGATCTGGCGGATCGCCGACACCGGGTTGGCGACGGCGAGGTCGCTGCCGACCATGTCGTCCTCGATCATCGCCAGGACGATCGCCGTCGTGCCGACCTTGAGGTAGGTGGACACCTCGGCCATGTTCGCGTCGCCGACGATCACGTGCAGGCGCCGATACTTCTGCGGGTCGCAGTGCGGTTCGTCGCGGGTGTTGACGATCGGCCGTTTGAGGGTGGTCTCCAGCCCGACCTCTTCCTCGAAGAAGTCGGCGCGCTGGCTGAGCTGGTAGGGCACAGCCTGGGACGACGTACCGGCCAGCTCCGAGCCGACCTTGCCGGCACCGCAGAACACCTGACGGGTGACGAAGTGCGGCGTGATCTGGCTGACGATGCGGCCGAACGGCGTCGCCCGGTCGACGAGGTAGTTCTCGTGGCAGCCGTAGCTGTTGCCTTTGCCGTCTGAGTTGTTCTTGTAGGTGACGATCTCGCTGCCGTCGTTCAGCAGTCGACGGGCGCGATCCATGCTGACCCGCACGATCTCCTCGGCGGCCCGGTCCCAGCGCACGACGTCCCAGGCGTTCACGCACTCCGGTGTCGAGATCTCCGGATGGGCGTGGTCGACGTAGTAGCGCGCCCCGTTGGTGAGCACCGCGTTGACCAGCTGGGTCTCGGTCTCGGGGGCGAACACGTCTTCGTAGCGGAAGCCGCGCGCGTCGTTCCCCGGCTGTTCATCTTCGTAGTCCCAGCTGACCTTGCGGAGCACGCCGCTGACGTAGGCGTTGATCAGCACGCTGGAGGCTGCGACCGGGTTCGATTCCGCGCCGCGCACCTGGATGCCGTACTCGGTTTCGATCCCACAGACCTTGGCGATCGCCATGCCCGGACCCTACAGGTACTGGCCGGTACCGACTCGTTCAATGGCGCGGCCGCCGGCGACGGCTTCGGCTGCTTTGCCCTCGTTGACGAGGGTGCGGATGAACACGATCCGTTCACCCTTCTTGCCGCTGATCTTGGCCCAGTCGTCGGGGTTGGTGGTGTTCGGCAGGTCCTCGTGCTCTTTGTACTCCTGGCGGATCGAGTCGAGCATGTCTTGCGTGCTGACACCCTTGAGGCCACCGGCGATCAACCGCTTGATGGCCAGCTTCTTGGCCCGGCGGACGATGTTCTCGATCATCGCGCCCGACGCGAAGTCCTTGTAGTAGAGGATCTCCTTGTCGCCATTGTGGTAGGTGACCTCGAGGAATCGGTTGGCTTCGTCGTCGCGGTACATCTCCTCCACCGTGCGCTGGATCATCTCCGGCACGTCGTGATCGGGAGCGATCGGGATCTCGTCGGTGAGGTACTGGGCGAAGATCTGCGCAGCCGCCGCCTGGTTCGGACGCTCGATCTTGATCTTCACGTCGAGCCGGCCGGGGCGCAGGATGGCAGGGTCGATGAGGTCTTCGCGGTTCGTCGCCCCGATCACGATGACGTTCTTGAGACCCTCGACCCCGTCGATCTCGGCCAGCAGCTGCGGGACGATCGTGCTCTCCATGTCGGAGCTGATGCCGGTGCCGCGGGTGCGGAACATGCTGTCCATCTCGTCGAAGAAGACGATGACGGGCCAGCCC
>JAOBWQ010000139.1 GCA_025463425.1 Ilumatobacteraceae bacterium
CGGTGAACGTCGAGATCGCCGGGCACGCGTTCGACAACCACGAAGCCGACATCTTCTACAACGAGTCGGCAGCGAACGCGGCGTGGGCCAAGACGATGGCGTTCCTCGGTCTCTACCTGCCGGTGCCCGCTTCGCTCTGAACCACTGGAGGGATTGTGACGCACCCGCCCGGCGCGCAAAGCCTCCGGCACCCTCAGCTGAACAAGCCGGGCTGCTTGTCGCCGGTGATCGACGGCATCGCCAGACCGAGGTGCTCCCAGGCAGACGGCATCGCGACCCGCCCGCGCGGGGTGCGCGCGAGCAGCCCCTGCTGGATGAGGAAGGGCTCGTACATGTCCTCCACCGTCTCGGTCTGCTCACCGACGCTGATCGCCAACGTCGAGAGCCCCACCGGCCCACCGCGGAACTGCTGACAGATCGCGGTCAGGATCGCCCGGTCGACCTTGTCGAGGCCCCGGTCGTCGACACCGAACACGGCCAGCCCGGTGCGTGCGGTGTCTTCGTTGATCGTGCCGTCGCCACGCACCTGGGCGTAGTCGCGCACCCGGCGCAGCAGGCGGTTGGCGATGCGTGGAGTGCCCCGGCTGCGGCGGGCGATTTCCCATGCCCCCTCCGGGGCGATGGTGACGTCGAGGATGCCGGCGGCGCGGCGGACGATGGCCTCGAGCTCGTCGTCCTCGTAGAAGTCGAGTCGGGCGACGAACCCGAACCGGTCGCGCAGCGGGCCGGTGATCATGCCGGTGCGAGTGGTGGCGCCGACGAGCGTGAACGGCGGGAGCGGCAGGCGGATCGAGGACGCGGCGGGGCCTTTGCCGACGACGATGTCGAGCTGGAAGTCCTCCATCGCCGGATAGAGGATCTCCTCGACCGTGCGCGACAGCCGGTGGATCTCGTCGATGAACAGCACGTCGCCTTCGCCGAGCTTGGTGAGGATCGCCGCCAGGTCGCCCGCCCGCTCCAGGGTGGGACCGGACGTGATGTGCATGTGCACGCCCATCTCGGCCGCGACGATGCCTGCGAGCGTCGTCTTGCCGAGGCCGGGGGGTCCGGCGAGCAGCACGTGGTCGACCGGCTGGTTCCGCATCGAGGCGGCCTCGAGCATGATCGTCAGGTGCTCTTTGAGCTCGCGCTGGCCGACGAAGTCGGCCAGCCGTCGGGGACGCAGCCCGAGCTCGTCGACCTCTTCGATCGAGCTCGTCAGCGCGGGACTGGTGAGACCGGCATCGCCGATGCCCGGATCGGTGAACTCCTCACGCACGTCGTGCCCCCAGCAGTTGCAATGCCTCGCGCAGCATCGTCGCAGCGTCGCGCCCACCCTGCATGTCGCGCAACGTGTCGCGCACTTCTTCGGGGCCGTAGCCGAGCCCGTACAGCGCCTCGCGCACGTCGGCCAGCGCTGAGCCGCCGCTGGACTCACGGGCCAGGCTGGCCCCGACGGGATCGAGGATCGGGAGGTTGAGCCGGCTCTTCAGCTCGATCAGCAACCGCTCGGCCGTCTTCTTGCCGACGCCGGGCACGAGCGTCAGCGAGGCGACGTCGCTGCCGGCGACGATGTCGACGAGCGCGACGGGCGTGTGCGTGGCCAGGATCGACATGGCCAGCGCCGGACCGACGCCATGCGTGGCGACGAGCACCTGGAACGTGGTGCGCTCCTCCCGCCGCAGGAAGCCGTACAGCGTCTGGGCGTCCTCACGGATGTGGTGGTGCACGTGGAGGAACACCGACGCACCCGGCTCCAGCTCGGCGAGGGTGCGCGGCGTGACGGTGACGAGGTAACCGACGCCGCCGACCTCGAGCAGGACCTCGCTGTCGGTGTTGCGCTCGAGCACCGAGCCACGCAGCGAGCCGATCACGACCGGGCCGCCAGCACGTCGGACACCCGTTGCCGCATCGGCGCCATCGCGAGGTGGCAGAGCGCGAGTGCTGCCGCGTCGGCAGCGTCCGGCGGCCGCGGCAGGGTGCTGAGCCCGAGGCGGGCCTGGACCATCTTCTGGACCTGGATCTTGTCGGCGGCTCCCCAACCGGCCACCGCGCCCTTGACCTGGTTGGGCGTGTACTGGACCACCTCGCAGCCCCGTGCCCACGCCTCCGCGAGCGCCAATCCGCTGGCCTGGCCGACGCTCATCGCCGTGCGCACGTTGGTCTGGAAGAACACCGTCTCCACGGCCACGACGTGGGGGCGGAACTCGTCCATCAGCTCCGCGAGCTCGTTCTTCAGCTCGGCCAGCCGCTTCGGCAGCGGATCCGCGGCCGGGGTCTTGATCACGCCCATGCTGAGTGCGACGACTGCGCCGGGGCCCGAGGACTGCAGGGCCGCGTAGCCGCATCGGGTCAATCCGGGATCGATCCCGAGCACCACGAGACCGTCCGTCACCGATCGCTTCACGAACACAGGTTCGAATGGTAGCGGGCCGCGATCGTGTGGACGCGGATCAACGCAGCTCGATCTCGCGGTCGACCAGTCCGAGCTTGTCCGGGTTGAGGGTGGCGAAGAACCGGTCGACACGGCCGTCGTGCACTTCGAACGCGCCGACCCAGTAGGGAGCGCCGTCGATCGAGATCACGATGCCCGGCGACCCGTTGACCCAGCGCGACGATGCGCTGATCTCGTGGCCCCGCATCGTCAGGTAGCGGCGAGCGATGTTGAGCAGGAACCGTCCGACGCGGTCCGGTCCGACGACCGGCCGGCGCGCCGCATGCCGGTTTGCTCCGCCGTCGGAGATGAGGACGACGTCGGCGCCGAGCAGCTCGCGGACCCGAGCCTCATCCCCTGCGACCAGCGCGGCGACGAACTCGTTGGCGACGACCAGCTGATCGACTCGGCTCGGTGCTGCCGCAGAGGGCCGCAGTTCCTGCTCGACGCGAACCTTGCGACGAGCGCGCACGGCCAGCTGACGGGTCGCTTCCTCGCTCTTGCCGACCACTTCGGCCACCGCCGAGAACGGTTGCTGGAACACATCGGCCAACAGCAGCACGAGCCGCTCGTTCGCGGACAGGCGCTCGAGCATCACCAGGAACGCCGTCGTCAGCGAGTCACTCAACTCCGCCGCGGAAGCCGGGTCGTCGTCGACCGCGACGAGCGGCTCGGGCAGCCATGGGCCGACGTAGGTGGATTGATCGCGCTGGCGGGCGCGCAGGCGGTCGATCCCCAACCGGCTGACGACGGTGGTCAGCCAGGCCTGCGGGCTGTCGAGTCGTGACGTGTCGGTGCGATGCCACCGCACCCACGCTTCTTGGACGACGTCCTCCGCGTCGGTCAACGAGCCGAGCAGCCGGTAGGCCAGCCCGACAAGCCGCGGCCGCTCGGCGGCGAACATTTCGTCTGATGAGTGCGTCATGTTCTGCACCTCCACTCACCTTGACGACGCGACATCGCAGCGTGTGACAAGAACCTCAGGTCGAGGAGCCCTTCACCGCTTGGATCAGTTCGCTGACCGGCCGGAAGGTGAGCCCAGCAATGGCCCGATGGGCGTAGCGGATGATCCCTTCGGCGTCGACGACGAACACGCTGCGCCGCGGGAAGCCGATCGGCCCGAGCGTGCCGTACAGGGCAGCGACGGCCTTGTCGCTGTCGCTCAACAACGGGAAGCCGAACCCGTGCTTGCCGGAGAATCGGTCGTGGCTGGCGACGTCCTGTGCGGAGATCGCGAGGATCTGCGCGCCGACGCCTTCGAACTCGACGAGGTCGTTGTTGTAGCTGTTCAGCTGCTTGGTGCAGACGGGCGTGTCGTCGCCCGGGTAGAAGACGAGGACCACCGGCTGCCCGCGATACGCAGACAGCGAGTACGTCGACCCGCCACTGCCCGAGAGGGTGAACTCAGGGGCGCGATCGCCGACGCCGACGCTCACTCGCCGGCAACTTCCATCAACTCATCGGAGATGTCGAAGTTGCTGTACACGTCCTGGACGTCGTCGTCGTCCTCGAGCGCATCCATGATCCGCAGGATCTTCTTCGCGTCGCCGACGTCGGTGACCTCGACGTCGATCGAGGACACCATCGTGCTCTCCGCCGAGCGCACGGCGATGCCGGCCGCGACGAGCGCCGTCTGGAGGTCGTAGACGTGGTTCG
>JAOBWQ010000155.1 GCA_025463425.1 Ilumatobacteraceae bacterium
CCAAGCCAGCCGGCACGACTTCCAACCCGGTCGTCTGGACCCCGAACGTGGAGGGCGCGTCTCCCGCAATCACCCTCGTCAACGCTGGGTTCTTGCGCACTGCGCCAACCAACTTCTGGGTCGCCCAAAATGGTTCGCTGTACGTGCTCGACACCAAGTGCGGCACCATCGGCACCGCGGCCGGCTGACATCCACGATGGATGACAACATGCTGACCGCATCGAGACGAGCCGAAACGGACGAACTCCAGGAAAGCGCTCGCCACCTCGCGTGGCACCGGATCTTCCGTCATCGATATCCAATTCTCCTCTTCGTCGCTGGAGCGGCCGCGGTAGCGGCCGGTGGCCGCGGCGATTGGAACGTGTTCGTCGGGGCCGGCCGCGCAATGCTGGATCGCGGCGGCCTCGAGGTCTTCGTGCACCACGGTGACATCCAGACCGGCCCCCTCACGCTCCTTACCGCACGTCTCCTTTCCGACACGCCTCGCGGTGGTTTCGTGCTGTGCGTCGTCGTCTGTGGGGCTCTCGGACTGTTGACGATCCGAACTGTCGAGAAGCTCGCGATGCAGGTTCGTGACCAATGGGAGGTTGTTTGCGCTACGACCTTGATCGCAGGACCGGTGCTCCTCTTCTGGTGGTCCAAGCTGGCCAGCTATGGACACATCGACGACGCGGCAGTCCTGACGCTGGCCGTGGTCGCCCTCCACGAAGTTCGAACGAGGTCTCGGATTCACGCCGGGCTTCTTCTCGGCGTGGCGATTGCGTTCAAGCCATGGGCAGTGGTCCTTCTTCCGCTCCTTCTGGTCCGCGGCGGCACTTGGCACAGGCGTCTTCGCCCGATGGTCGTCGGCCTTGCAGTGGGTGGCCTACCGTGGCTTCCGTTCCTCATCGCCGATCCTGACACGTTGCGATCGATCCGCACCACGGTCCACGTTTCCAGCGGTTCGGTCATCCGTCTCTTTGGCTTCTCCGACGCAAATGTTCCTTCGTGGCTCCGGATCGCTCAGTTGCTGGGCGCGCTGAGCATCGCATTCGTCGCAGTCTGGCGGCGTTCATCCTCAGGCGTAATCCTCGCCGCACTCGCAGTACGGATCGCCACGGACCCGGGAACGTGGAGCTACTACACCGTCGGCTTGGTGCTCGGAGCATTCATCTGGGACGTTCTCGAGACGAGGTCGGTTATTCCGTGGGCCACACTCGTGGGCTCCGCTCTTCTGGCACCAACGTGGTTGATTCGGTCCGACGACGGTCGAGCAGCAATGCGCCTCTTTGCGTGCGTTTTGGCTGTCAGCGTCGTCCTGGTCGGCCGACCCCTGTGGTTCGTCAGCGCACCAGCTCGACGCGCAGGCCGCTGTCGTCCCAGTGAGGATCAACTGGTAGTCGGCTGATCGCTCGACCGACGGCACGGCGCGCCGTCCACAGCAAACCACTCGCCTGGACAACGTGGTACTGGCCGGCGCCCGGCGGTGGAGTGCGCTGGATGATCTCCTCGACACCGGGGAGCTTGTTGCGGATCAAGTTCATTCGCTCGATCACACCATCTTGATGAAACGGTGATGTCTTCAGCGGACGATCCTCGTTGAGCAGCGTGTACGACAGCTCTGGGTTGGCGGAGAAGAAGTTGCGCTGGTGGAACGGCTGGAAGATCTGTTCGGCTTCACGCAGCCAGCGGAAGCGGCGCAGGTCGTCGTTGGTGAGCCACGGTTCGATGCCACGTGCTTGAGCCTTGGTCGTCGCCTGAAGCGCTGCGCGAGACGGGATGCCGCGCACGGCGATCCGTCGCGGCCAGCCCACGATCTCGCGTGCCTCGGTTTCGCAATCCCCGTTCTGCTCGGGTTGGTCGCGGAAGCCCATCGGGATGTTGATCGCCGCCGCGTCGAACTTCGGGCGGAAGTCGACGACCTCGAACAGTGTCTTGACCACCATGCAGTCCTCGACGATCACGGTCACGCCGGCGAGGCGCGCCGGGACGATCAGCCATCCCTTCGGGCAGGGCGTGATGCCGGCGATCCATTGGTACGGGAGCTGCTTCATCACGGACATCGCGGATCCGATCGCTCAGCGGCCGTTGCTGATGAGCTGGGCGCTGCCGCTCGTCGCACCCTGGCCCGCATCGACGGTGGCTTGCGCCTGCATCTGGTTCCGGACCGTGGAGGCGTGGGCCATGATCTCCTTCGGGTATGCACTGACCTCGCAGGCCGCGTCCATGGTGAGCAGGCCCGAGGCAACGAGGCGGGCGAGGTCCATCTCGATCGTCTGCATCCCGTCTTTCTGACCGGTGGTGATGATGTTGCGCATCTGCCGGCTCTTGCCCTCGCGCACGAGGTTGCGCACGGCCTCGGTGCCCATCAGGACCTCATAGGCCGCCACGCGGCCGCCGCCCTCGACGGCGACGAGACGCTGGCTGATCACGCCTTGCAGGCAGCCGGCGAGCTGGATCTGGATCTGGTCGCGACGCTCGGCAGGAAACACGTCGACGATGCGGTCGAGCGCCTGGGACGCGTCGTTGGTGTGCAGCGTCGCGAAGACGAGGTGGCCGGTCTCGGCCAGCGACAGCGTGATCGCGATGCTGTCGAGGTCGCGCATCTCGCCGAGGAGCACGACGTCCGGGTCCTCACGGAGTGCGCTGCGCAGACCGTCGGTGAAGCTGAGCACGTCCGTGCCGACCTCACGCTGGTTGACCATGGCCGTCTTGTGGACGTGGAGGTACTCGACCGGATCCTCGATGGTGAGGATGTGGCAGGGACGTTCGTCGTTGATCCGGTCGATCATCGCCGCCAGGGTCGTGCTCTTGCCCGAACCGGTCGGACCCACCACCAGGACGAGTCCGTACGGCTTGTTGAGCAGGTCGATGCAGGCGTGGGGTGCGCCGAGCTCCTCGAGTGAGCGGACGCGGAACGGCACGACGCGCAGGGCGAGGGCCATCGTCCCACGCTGGAAGTAGGCGTTGGCGCGAAAGCGGCCGACCTCAGGCACGCCGAACGAGAAGTCGACCTGGTGGTTCTCCTCGAGCTCGGCCTTGTGTCTGTCATCCAGCAGGGTCATCACGATCCGCTCGACCTCGGTCGGCGTGAGCACCGGGACGCCTTCGAACTTGACGAGGTAGCCATCGCGTCGCGCGGTGGCCGGACGTCCGACGCTGAGGTGGAGGTCGCTGGCGCCGGCGGCGACGGTGGCCTGGAGCAGGGAACGAAGGACGGGATCGGGCGTGTTCATCTGGCTAATCTCCGGTGAGGAACCGCAGGCTGCGGTGATGTGAAGGACACATGGTCATTGCGTACACGGCGATCCTCGGACTGATGATCGGCTCGTTCTTGACGGTGGTGGTCGACCGAGTGCCCGATGGACGCTCGGTGGTGGCGCCGGGTTCGGCATGCGGCAACTGCGGCTTGCAGCTCGGTCCGCGAGACCTCGTACCCGTGTTCAGTTGGCTGGCGCTGCGCGGACGCTGCAGAAGGTGCAAGGCGAAGATCGGCGTCGAACCGCTCGTGCTCGAAGTCGTCAATGCAGGATCGTTCCTTGCATTTGCAATCAAGTTCGGATTGTCGTGGGAGTTGGGTGCCTTCTGTGTGTTGGCGGCAGGCCTCGTCGCGCTCAGTTGGATCGACCTGCGAACGAAGCGGCTGCCCCGGCAGATCATCTACGTGACGGCGGCGATCGGCGTGCCGTTGCTGTGCATCGCCGCGTTGCTTCGTCATGAACCGCGTCGAATCTGGATGATGCTGCTCGGCGCCGCGTGTGCCTTGGCGTTCATGGCGATCGTCTACGTCGCCAGCCGCGGCGGGATGGGAGACGGTGATGTCCGCCTCTCGCCGCTCCTCGGTGCATACCTCGGTTGGCTGAACCCGGGCTTCGTCGCAGCCGGACTGTTCCTGGGTTTCCTGGCCGGTGCGGTCGTGGGCGTGGTCCTCATTGCTGTCGGACGCGGCGGCCGCAAGACGGCGGTTCCGTTCGGGCCATTTCTCGCGCTGGGGACCATGGCCGCCGTCTGGACGGGCCAGCCGATGATCGACGCGTTGCTTCATCGCTGAGACCTGATCGCTCAGGCTTGAGTCTTCATGTTGTCGAGCACGCCGTACATCGCCGAGACCAGCGCGACGGCCACGAAGCCGACGATGAGTCCGACGAAGACGATCATGATCGGCTCGAACATCGTCGTGAACTTCTTGATCCGGCTCTCCAGCTCGCGATCGAAGTAGAGGCTGGCAACCTCCAGCTGATCGTCGAGAGTTCCTGTCTCCTCGCCGACCTTGAACATCTGCTTGGCCGCGCCCGGAAACAGACCGGTGTCAGCGAGCGGGCGGGCGAATCCGCCGCCCTCCAACATGATTGCTTGGGCCTCTTCGAGACGAGCCTTGTAGACAGTGTTGCTGGTGGACTCCGTCGTCGTCTTGAGACCCTCTGGCAGCGGCACGCCGGCGCGGATCATCGCACCGAGGATCCGGCAGAACCGCTCCAGGATCGAGTACTCGACGATGCCGCTGATCACCGGGATCTTGAGGACGAGCTTGTCGCGAGTGATGCGACCCTTCTCGGTCTTGGTCAGCCACAGCAGCGCCGCTACGAACGCGAGGAACACACTCGTCGGGATGTACCAGAGGACCGTGAAAAGATCGGCGACGAACAGGAGCATGCGTGTCGGCAAGGGGAGGTCGGCGTGCAGTTCGGCGAACAGCGGCTTGAACTGAGGAAGCACGTACCCGGCGAGCACGCATACCGTGAAGAACGCCATCACCATGACGACGCCTGGATATGACAGGGCCGAGACGACCTTGGCGCGGGTCTCGACCTCACGCTCGATGTAGCCGGCCAGGCTCTCCAGCGTGGTGTCGAGGCGACCGGTGAGTTCTGCCGATTCGAGGATGCCCATGTAGTAGATCGGGAACGCTTCGGGGTGCTTGCGGGCTGATGCGGAGAGGCGGCCCCCGTTGCGGAGGTCCTCGACCATGGCGCTCAGGGTGCGGCGGAGGGCGACGTCTTCGGTCTCGTCGCCGATCGTCTCCAGCGCCTCGGTGATCGGGATGCCGGCCTTGACGAAGACAGCGAGCTGGCGCGTGAAGTGCATCAGCTCCTTCTTCTTGACCTTCTCCTTGGTCAGCTCGAACTGCAGCGCGCCCTTGTGTTCGGCGAGCTTGGTCGGGAAGAGGTTCTGCGCCATCAGGTTCTGGCGTGCGTCGCCTATCGTCTCGGCCTTCGTGATTCCCTCGACAGCTCCGCCCGAGGAGTCGATGGCGGCGTATGCGAACTTGGGCATGGGGGTTCCTCGGTGGCAGCGGCGACTAGTTGGCGAACAGGGTGCGGACGACTTCGGGCACGGTGGTGACGTCGTTCTCGACGAGCTGCATGGCCTCGCGGAGCATCGTGCGCATGCCCTGGGCGACGGCCAGGCGGCGGAGCTCTTCCGTGGTGGCCCAGCCGACGATGAGGCGCCGCAGCTCGGGAGTGATCCGCAGGAGCTCGTAGACGCCGATGCGATCGCGGTAGCCGGTGCCTGCGCAGTAGTTGCAGCCGGCGCCGTGGAAGAACTGCGACTTGTCGCTACCGCCACTGTGCTGGCGGAAGACGGCGATCTCGTCGGCTCCGGGCGTGTACGGCTCCTTGCACGAGTCACAGATCCGGCGCAGGAGACGTTGGCCGATGACACCCACCACCGACGACGCGATGAGGAAGGCCTCGATGCCCATGTCGAGGAAGCGGTGCAGTGCGGCGACGCTGTCGGTGCCGTGCAACGAGCTGAGGACGAAGTGACCGGTGAGTGCGCTCTGGATCGCGATTCGGGCAGTGTCCGCGTCTCGGATCTCGCCGACGAGGATCACGTCGGGGTCCTGACGGAGGATGGCCTTGAGGCCGGTGGCGAAGGTGAGCCCGGCTTGCTCGTTGGTCTGGATCTGGTTGATGCCCGGGAAGACGTACTCCACCGGATCCTCGACGGTGGTGACGTTCTTACCGGTCGAGTTGATCTCCTGCAGCGTGGCGTACAACGTCGTCGTCTTGCCGGCACCGGTGGGGCCCGCGCAGATCACCATGCCGAACGGCGAGTGAACCATCTTCGAGTACTGGATGTAGGTGTCACGCGGGAAGCCGAGCTCGGACAGGCCGATCATCGAGCGGCCCTTGTCGAGGATTCGCATGACGACCTTCTCGCCCCACACCGTGGCCACGCTGGCGACGCGGACGTCGACCTCGTTGCCGTCGATGACGGTGGAGAACTGGCCGTCCTGGGGACGACGCCGTTCGACGATGTTCATCCCGCTCATGATCTTGAGGCGGCTGGTGAGCGCGGCGTGCACGCCGATCGGGAGGCTGAACGCCTCGACGAGGTTGCCGTCGATCCGGAACCGGATGCGCAACGACTCGTCGAGTGGCTCGACGTGGATGTCGCTCGCGCGGTCGCGCATCGCCTGGCCGACGATGCGGTTGACGAGCTGGACGACGGGCGCTTGGTCCTCGACGTTGACCTCGCTGGCCGCGGCGAACCCGCTGCGCTGGTCGTCGGTGACCTCGAACGATTTCGCCAGCCGATCGACGTCGGCGTCGGCGCGGTGCATCTTGTCGATGAACGTGCGGACCGTGGCGAAGTCGCCGACGAACCAGCGCACCGGGCGGCCCGCAACAGCCTCGACGGCGGCGCGGCGGAAGGGCGACGGATCGGCGGAGAGGACGATGAGGGTGTCGCCGTCGAGGGTGACGGGGATCACCTGGTGGGCGCGGATCAGCTTCTCGTCGAGCAGGGCAACCGTTTCGGCGTTGAGCTCGATGCCCTTGGTGTCCGCAGCCGGGAGACCGAACACCTGCGCCACGGCGAGTGAGATCTCTTGACGTCCGACGCCGAACCGGCCGAGTGCCAGTTCGCCGAACTGCAGGACGTCGCCGCCCGCGAGCTGCAGAGTGGTGGCCAGTGCCTCCGGGGTCAGCTGACCGCTCTCGACGAGCAGTTGCCCGATCTGCATGCACTCGGCGCTGCTCTGCCCGACGGCGTTCCCGTGGGAGTCCATTCCGGGCGCGGGGAGCTCACCGTTCGGTGCGCTGGGTGCATCCTTGTGGGTTTTGGTGAACAGTGCCATGAGGCGTCTCCGGACGGAAGGGGGGTCATCGATCGTTCGTGCGAGGTGCGGTCACCACGACGAGAGGTTCGCCTCGGCTGGTGCGGGCGGTGCGCCGTTGGGTCCACCATGCGGTGCGCCGTTCGATGCCCCGTAGGGGGGCGCCATGCTCGGCGCGGCCATCGCTGACCCCGGTGGCTTGGGGAGCTCGGTCTTGCGGAGGAACTGCTCCGGGTCGAGCTCGCTCAGCGCCCGCTCGATCTCCTCGAGTCGCTCGAGCTGGATCGCCGTGCTGACGTCCAGCTCGGTGTCGGCGATCTGCGCAGCCAGCTCACCGATGCGAGCGTTGATCTTGTCGACCTGATCACCGGTGCTGGTGGCAACACGCTCGAGCTCGATGCGAACGAGCATCGACTCGCCGACAGCGGCCGACATCTGTTCGCGCAGCTGGGTGACGGCAGCGTCGTCGACCTTGCTGACGGCTTCGGCGATCTGCTCCAGCCGGCCGAGGGCGGCGAGCTGATCGTTCTCCAGTTCGATCACCCGGTGCGACAGGGCGACGATCGCTTCGTCCATGCCGGTGCTGATCCGACCGACAGTGGCCTCCAGCGCGGCCACGCGGGCGCCGGTCTGCTCGTTGATCCGCTCCTCCATCGCCAACAGACGCTCGACGACGCGGCTGTCGCTCTCGTCGGCGCGGCGACCGAACTGGGTGACGTGGTCGGCGACGTGGTTGCGCATCGCGCCGAGTGCTTCGTCGACCCGCTGCGCCACCGCTGCGGTGCGGTCGTTGATGTGCTCGCCGAAGGCGCGACTCGTGTCGTCCATCCGGCGGGTGATGGCTGCGTTGGATTCGTTGACGTGGTTGACCAGCGCAGCCGACTGCTCGTCGAATCCACGTGCCGCCTTCTGCAGCTCGTCGATGCGCACTGCGAGCACGGAGGTGGTCCGATCGAACCGCTCCTGCAGCGGCACGGCTGCTTGCTCGAGCTGGGCGGGCAGCCCGATCGTGAGATTCTGGCTGACCTTCTCGAGTCGACCCTCGAGGTCGCCGAAGCGCCAGTGCTGGCCGGCGGCGAACTCGGTGAGGCGGTCCTCGATCGCTGCCTGCAGTGCCCGCTCGTAGGTCTCGTTGGCCTCGCGCGACCGATCGAGCTCGCTGCGCAGCGTGTCGATCTGCTGCTGGAAGTGGGTGATCAGCTCGGCGCGGCCGGCTTCTCCTGCTTGCTGCACGGCGTCCGCTCGGGCGGCCGCGGCACCGAAGTAGCGGGTGAGCTGTTGCTCGACCGCGGACAGGATCGTCGTGATCTGAGCATCGGAGGTCACCGGCTGCTGCCCCGTCGGGGCTGGCAGCGACGGTGGCCCCGACGCCATCGGGACCTGGGCCTCGGCGGCCGGGGGGTACGGCGCCGATGGCTGGTCACTGGGTTGGTTCCTCGCCACGCTGAATCAATCGGCAAGATTGAGGCAAGCTTGAGCAATTGCAAGCGTGTAACTCGCCCTCGCCGAGGGCGGCGGCGCCTGGTGGGATGCCATCCGCAGCGTGCGAGAATTGAGGTGTGACGGATCCCGCCAGCTTCCAGGTCCACCTCGTCGACGGCACCTACGAGCTGTTCCGCCAGCACTACGGCCAGGCCGGTCGGCACGAGGACGAATCGCCGTTCGCGGCCACGATCGGGGTGCTGGCGTCGACGCTGCAGATGCTGGCTCAGGGCTCGACGCACATCGGCGTCGCGAGCGACCACGTCATCGAGAGCTTCCGCAACGACCTGTGGGCGGGGTACAAGTCCAGTGCCGGCATGGCCGAGGAGCTCCTCGTCCAGATCCCTCTCGTCGAGCAGGCACTCGTCGCGATGGGCGTCACGACATGGGCGATGGTCGAGCACGAGGCCGACGATGCTCTGGGCGCCGCGGCCGTCGTGGCCGACGCCGATCCACGCGTCTCGCGCGTGTTGATCGTCACGCCGGACAAGGACCTCGGCCAGTGCGTGCGCGGCACGCGCGTCGTGCAGTACGACCGGCGCAAGGACGAGATCGTCGACGAGTCAGGGGTGATCGCCAAGTTCGGCGTCGGCCCGGCCTCGATTCCGGACTACCTCGGCCTGGTCGGTGACACCGCTGACGGGTTCCCCGGGCTGCCCGGTTGGGGAGCGAAGGGCACGTCGACGGTGCTGGCCAAGTTCCTGCACATCGAGCACATCCCGGCCGCTGCCACCGACTGGCACCTCGGAACGCTGCGTGGCGCTGACAAGCTGGCCGCGACGTTGCGCGAGCACCTCGAGGACGCCCTCTTGTTCCGGCAGATCGCCACGGTCGTGACCGACCTCGATGTCGGCGGGGTCGACGACTGGCGATGGCGGGGCCCGACCGCTGAGTTCGCGTCGTTCGCCACGGATCTCGGGGCACCGCAGCTGGCGGATCGAGCAGAGCGACTGGCCGCCGCACGCGGTTGAACCCGCCGAGTGAGGTGACGGCCAGGCGACCTGCGGCACACAGGCGAGACCGTTGAAGGCTGCTGCATCCCTGCCCTGACCTGGTTCCCGGACGACTGTT
>JAOBWQ010000165.1 GCA_025463425.1 Ilumatobacteraceae bacterium
CCGCACCCGAGGTCATGCGCCGCATGTTACGACCTTCCACCGCGAGCCCAGTCCCGAAAACGGGAAAGGTCCCGCTTGGGGGAAGCGGGACCTCTCAACCTTGGAACCCAGATGTTGGGGGAACATCCTGGTGGGTTCTTGTCGAGCAGCTCGTTGGGGGGACCGGGCCGCTTCGATGTATGTGAAAGTATGCACGTGAACGAGTGATCTTGCAAGCCGAACATGAAGATACTTGGTATCTTTTTTGGAGATGGATCTGCGCCAACTCTCCGCTCTCGTCGCAATCGCCGACCACGGGTCGTTCTCGTCGGCTGCGCGTGCGCTCTACACGGTGCAATCCAACGTCTCGGGGCACATCGCCCGGCTCGAGAAAGAGCTCGGCGTCACCCTCGTCGACCGCCAGCGCGGCGGTCTCACCGAGGACGGCGGCCAGGTCGTCGAACGGGCGCGGCGGATCCTGCGCGAGATGGACGACATCTCTGCCGACATGGCCAGTCGCGGTGATTCGGTCAGCGGCGACTCCCGTCTGGGAGTGATCGGCACCACGGCGCGCTGGCTGATGCCCCAGTTCCTCCCGATGGTCGGCCACGACCACCCACTCGTCCACGTCACCATCTTCGAAGGCAGCACCAGCAACCTGCTTCCTCGCCTCGCGGCAGGTCACCTCGATGCGTGCATCGTCCACCTCCCGGTCGACGATCCCGAGCTGATCATCGAGCCGCTCTTCGCCGAGGACCTGATCGTGGTCGTCCACAACGACCATCCGTGGGCGCAGGAGAGCGAGCTGTCCCTCGCCCGTGTCGCTGCCGAACCGCTGCTGATCCCGCCGAAGGGCACCGTGATGCGGCGCATCCTCGATCGCGCCGCGGTCGCGGCGGGCACCACCCTGCGTGCCCAGGCCGAGATCGACGGCGTGCGCTTGTTGACCTCGCTGGCGATGGAGGGCTACGGACCGGCCATCGTCCCGTCCACCGCCGTCCCGCGTTGGCTGAAGGGCGACTTCACCCGGATCGTCGTGCCGGAGCTGCCGCGACGCGTCGTCGGCTGGGTGCAGCGCCGTCGGCCTGCGCCCGGAGCGCCGACGCGGGCGATGCTGAAGACGATGCGCGAGACGCTCGAGACCAGAGGGCCTTTGCAGCACGGCGTCTACGTCGGCGCCGACGCCTTCCCGCTGGGCAAGTTGAACTGACCGAACGGACTCGAAGGCTGCGGCCCTCGGCCGGCAGACCTACAGTCGTGGCCATGGCGTCACCCGGCATCAGTGCTCCCCTGCCGATCCGAGCCCGGGTACCCGGTGCGGCGCGAGTCGACGTGCGCGAGCTCGGTGGCCGGTCGGTGGTGTGGTTGGACGTCGACGCCGCCGTGCGCAAGGGCGCGCTGTCGTCGGCGGCGTCGTCGATGATCGAGGCAGCTGCGCTGACGGCGCGCACGAAGGGCTATCCGCTCGTCGCGACGATGGACTCCTCCGGCGCCGACATCGCCGAGGGGTTCAGCGCGCTGCACGGCTGGGGGCAGGCGGCCAAGGCGCTCACCGATTGCAGCGGCGTCGTGCCGACGATCATCATCGTCGACGGCCCCGCCGTGTCGGGCCCGGCGCTGCTGCTCGGCATCGCCGACTTCGTGGTGATGACCGACGCCGCCTATGCCTTCGTCAGCGGACCGACGATGGTGGCCGAGTTCACGGGCGTGGTGATGGACAACGAAGAGCTCGGTGGTGCGGCCAGCCATGCTCGATACAGCGGCGCGACCAGCCTCGTCGCACCCGACATCGCCACAGCCATCTCACTGGTCGAGTCGCTCCTGTCGTACCTGCCCGACAACAACGACGAAGAGGCGCCCCGGTTCGACACCGACGACGATCCACATCGGCTCACCCCAGAAGCGGGTGACCTCATCCCACCCACCTCGACGGGTTCGTACGACGTTCGCAACGTCATCCGCGCCCTGGCCGATGACGGCGACCTGTTCGAGGTCCGCGCCCGCTGGGCCGCCAACGTCGTCACCGCGTTCGCGACCTTCGCCGGCCAGCCCGTCGGCATCGTGGCCAATCAGCCGATCTCGCTGGCGGGCACGCTCGACATCCCCGCCTCGCAGAAGGCCGCCCGGTTCGTCGCGTTCTGCGACGCGTTCAACATCCCGATCCTGACCCTCGTCGACACACCGGGCTTCTATCCGGGCAAGGACCTGGAGTGGCGGGGCATGATCCGGCACGGCGCACAGCTGGTGTTCGCCTACGGCAGGGCCACGGTGCCGCGGATCTGCGTCGTGCTGCGCAAGAGCTACGGCGGCGCGTACATCGTGATGGACAGCAAGCGGATGGGCAACGACCTCTGCATCGCCTGGCCGTGGGCCGAGCTCGCGGTGATGGGGGCCGGCCAGGCCGCCGCGATCCTGCAGCGCAGGGCCACGCCCGAGGAGAAGGCGGCGTTCGAGGCCGACTACGCGGAGCGCCTGCTCAACCCGTATGTCGCCGCCGAGCGCGGGTACATCGACGGCGTGATCGAGCCCGCCGACACGCGGGCCACGATCTGCGACGCTCTGGCCGCGCTGGTCGACAAGCGCGAGCGCCTCGTCTCGCGCAAGCACGGCAACACTCCCCTCTGACCGATCGCCCGGCTCGCCGCCGAGCGGGAAGCGAGTCACAGCCCTGCTTGTCCTGCCGACCGCGACGGGGCAAGATCAAGGTGAGTCCCCACTCTCATACCCCGAAGGAATGTCGCGCCATGAACGACCTCAACGACCGGATCAACCGTCTCGAAGCAGAGCTCGCTGCACTGAAGGAGGAGGTCGCCGTACCCGAGATCACCGCACCCTCCAGCCGGCGCGATCTGCTCCGCAAAGTCACCATCGGTGCGGCCGGCGCAGCGCTGGGCGCTGCCGCCTTCGCCCGACCGGCCGCTGCGGCCAACGGTGACTTCATCAAGATCGGCACGGACGTCAGCACGCCGGGCTCGCCCACGCAGAACACCGGGACGACCCCGACAGGCGTGTCGTTCACCGGCGTAGATGCCACAGGTGTGGCCTTCCTGTTCGAGGACGGCACGACATGGACCGCGACCAGCGCCAGTACGAGGTACCCCGCCGCGCTCGGCGGCTTCGCCTCGGACACGGGCAAAGCGCGAAACGGCGTCTACGCCTACACGCAGTGGCCGGATCACGCCGGTGTGGTCGGATACGGAAGCCTCAGCACCCCAGGAACGATCGGCGGCCGCTTCGAGGGCAACCGCGCAGCCATCAGCGTCCTCACCAGCGGGCCTGCGGCAACATTCGCGACGATCCCACACAAGGTCGGCGACATCGTGTCCACCGACGAGGGCGACCTCTACTATGTCGTCGCCGATGGCACGCCCGGGACGCTGCGCAAGCTGAGTGGACCCACGACGGCCGGTCAGTTCCACCTCCTTGCCGCACCCGTGCGGGTGTACGACTCCCGTCCTGGCAAGGCCCCGGTCGTCGGGGGCGACGGTCTCCTCACCAACTCGACGCGCACAGTGTCGCTGTCGTCCGGCTTCGTCGGGAACACCGCCACGCCGGCGGTGCCTGCCGGGGCAACGGGCGCCTTGATCAGCCTCACGATCGACAGCACCGTCAACGGCGGGTTCCTCGCCGTGTTCTCGAACGCGGTCGCGGATGTGAGCAGCTCGAACATCAACTGGTCGACGACGGGTCAGACGGTTGCGGTGACCACGGTCAGCGCCGTCGACCCGACGGGCAAGATCAAGGTCAAAGCCGGTGGTGGCGGCAGCACCCAGATCATCATCGACGTGATCGGCTACTACCGCTGATCCGCCGGGTGAACAGGACGTTCCGAGATGCGGTGGACCCGGAATAGGCGGGTCGAGAGCGCGCCGGATTAGTCTCTCGGCTCGGGGAGCAAGCCCCGCAGACCTATCCGTGTCACCCGAGGGAGCAACGTGCCCGACACCATCACCATCACTGATGACCGCACCGGCAAGACGGTCACGGTACCGATCACGGACGGCGTGTTCCCGGCCTCTGCGGTCCGCGAGCTCGACCCGTCGCTGTTCATCTATGACCCTGCGTACATGCAGACGGCTGCGTGCAAGAGCGCGATCACGTACCTCGACGGTGACGCAGGCATCCTCCGCTACCGCGGCTACCCGATCGAGCAGCTGGCCGAGAAGAGCACGTACCTGGAGGTCGCGTACCTGCTCCTCAACGGTGCGCTGCCCAATGCGGAGCAGCTGACGACCTGGACCCACGACGTCACCCACCACACGTTCATCCACGAGAACATGCGCAAGCGCTTCGTCGACGGCTTCCACTACGACGCGCACCCGATGGGCATGTTCATCAGCGCTGTCTCTGCTCTCGGCACGTTCTACAACGATGCCAAAGACATCGAGAGCAAGGAGAGCCGCGACAAGCAGATCCTGCGCCTCGTCGCCAAGATGCCGACGCTGGCATCGATGTGCTACCGCTTCTCCGCGGGCCTGCCTTTCGTCTACCCGGACAACGACATCAGCTTTCCCGCCAACTTCTTGCAGATGATGTGGAAGATCGGCGACTACGAGCTCGACCCGCGTCTCGAACGGGCGATGGACGTGCTGTTCATCCTCCACGCCGACCACGAGCAGAACTGCGGCACCACCGCGATGCGCGTCGTCGGCTCCAGCCACGTCGACCCGTACTCGTCGTGCGCCGCCGCGGCGGCCGCGCTCTACGGCCCGCTGCACGGTGGCGCCAACGAGGCCGTGATCCGGATGCTGACCGAGATCGGCCACGTCGACAACGTCCCGGCCTTCATCGAAGACGTCAAGAGCGGCAAGGGAAGCCGCCTGATGGGCTTCGGTCACCGCGTCTACAAGAACTTCGACCC